>DINC01000203.1:0-7823 GCA_002425885.1 Spirochaetia bacterium UBA5550
CTATGTTCGGCCCGACTTTCGGAAACGTCCGCAACCTTAGCAATGAAAATGCGATTATAATAAAAGAATCAGACACCGAAGGGAAAAAAGTTTTCCATGATCTCTTTGAAAGGGTAAAACTGAATATATATGAATACACATTCGAAGAACACGACAGCATAACAGCATATTCACTGTCAACCCCCTTCGCATCATCTCTTGTATTCGCTGCATGCATGAAAAAAATTGACGCGCCAGGTACAACATTCAGAAGACATCTGGAGATTGCAAGGGGAGTCCTTTCAGAGGATGATTACCTTGTTGCAGAAATTCTTTTTAATCCCTATACTCTTAAGCAGATTGAAAGCATAAACCAGCAGCTATCATATCTCACTCATATTATCCGGGGCAGAGATCATGACGAGATGGTAAAGTTCCTGGGTAAACTGAGGGAGAACATTAAGTAACGCAAAAGGCCCATGTATTGCAGTAGAGANNTCTCTACTGCAATACATGGGCCCATGCCAATGCTTTATTTTTTATTCCACAGAAAAAGAAGATATATTATCGCCGCTTAATGAATCCTTTATCCTGTTCATCTCGCCTTTACTTTTGATATCTTCAACCCTTACCTTGAAAAACTCCCCATCCTGTACAATCTTTACGGGTTTATCTGTTATCCCCTCAATTCGTGACTTAAGACTTTCAGCATTTTTTCTTGAATAGAAAGCGCCGGCCTGAAGTTTTATATCACCTGAATCGGCATAATCATAAGAACTGCCGCTCCTGACTCTGCGTGCCGGGTACTCTTCATCAGAAACAGGTTCAACATATTTAGAACTGTAATCATTCTCAGCTACCGCCTTCTTATCACCCATCCGTATAACATTAATACCGACATTCGCCTCACCGCTTCTGACCATATCGAGCTCACGGGCAGCTCCATAAGATACATCAAGTATTCTGTTTCCTTTATATGGACCGCGGTCATTGACCTTCAGCCGGACAGTCCTGCCATTATCGAGGTTTCTCACTTCAACTATTGTGCCGAAAGGGAGAGTTTTGTGAGCTGCTGTCATATTATTCATATCGAATTTTTCACCTGACGCAGTAGCCCTTCCATGAAATTCACGGCCATACCATGATGCCGGCCCCTTCTGATAGAAGCTGTCGCCTGCTGTCCGTGCATCAGAATATCCGGCACTTTCATTATCATTATTATTTTTACGATAAACATCCGGTTCGCTATATGATGTCCCCTTGGCATTATTATATCCCTCACCGGAATTGTTCTGCCTGTCATAATCCTTTTTGATTCTGGCAATATTATTATCATATTCTTTTCCGGACGGGTTCTCTCTTCCCGCAGAAGAGACTTTACGATTTTCCCTGTAAGGTGGAATTTCATCATCATTAACGCTTCCGCCATTATCAAACGCATCAAACTCTTCTGTTTCGAAGCTCCCTTTATAATCATTCCCTCTTGTCTGGGCTTTCCCCGGAGTACACCCCGGGAGAATCATGAAAAGAAAAATTGCTATAAGAGAGATCGCGGTTCCTTTCAGCGCTTTTTTCATTTATAATACCTCCGAATATACAAACACCTGTTTATTATATCGGATTAATTGCTTTTCTGCTTTATCCTAATTTTAATTTTATGTCGCAAAAATCCTTGACCTCTGCATATAATCGCATAAATAAACATTTGTATCCCTGAATCTCTCAGAATACCCGTTACTCCAGAAAATTAATAACGAGGAATAAATGAAAATCGTATCGAGTAAACCCACAATAACCAGAAAAGAGCTTGAGGGTGTTCTTGACTGCATGATACACGATGAGCTTGCCACAGGGAGCACAGTTAAAAATTTTGAATCTGTTCTTTCTGACATTACAGGCATTAAATACCCCCTTGCCGTTAATTCGCTGGTATCAAGCTATATACTGATATTCAAAGCTCTTGAGATTCACGCAGATGACGAAGTTATTCTTCCTGCTTTTTTCAGCAGCGCCCCTCTTAGCGCTATTCTTCTGACAGGGGGGAAACCGGTTCTTGTTGATTCAGAGGATGGTTCATTATTCCCCTCAGGTGCTGCAATTAAAGAAAAGATTACTGAAAAAACTAAAGCTGTAATTGCAGGAGATATGCTGGGCTTCCACTTTGATACTGAAGAGCTGAAAGATAGTAACGTTCCTCTTATAATAGATATTTCCCATTCCATCGGAACAGAATTTAACGAGAAACCGGCAGGTGCATCAGCTTCTTTTGCAGTTGCATCTTTTGCCCCTTCAATGATAATCACAACGGGTAACGGCGGTGTTGTCCTTACAAATAACTCCAAATATTTTTCATCCATGAGAGATCTCAGAGGGGGGAACAGCGAAGGTATAAACTTCGACTTCACCATGACTGATCTTCAGGGTGCAATGGGACTTTCACAGGCTGCAAAGCTGAAGGATTTCATAAGGCGGAGAAGAGAGATTGCTCTGAAATATTATGAATCTGCCCGCATAACATCACACAAACCGCTGCTGCCATACAGTGAATCATCAGCATACCAGACCTTCCCGCTGATATTTGATGCGCCATCAGACAGGGTGGAAAAGTACTGGAAGAAAAACGGCATAGAGCTTGATAGAGTCGTTCCGCATCCGAACCATGAACTTCTGGGCTTCAAAGGATTTGACTATCCCAATGCTGACAGGCTTTCAAAAAAGCTTTTTTCACTGCCGATTTACCCGACCCTGACAAAAAAGGAGATTGATAAAATTTCAAAATCGCTTGGGGCGTTTATTTAAAAAATATTGTTTTTGTAACATTTTACATGCTGTTTAATATATAGACATTATATCACCACCCGCTTCGCTGGAGGCGCAGAGCACACGGAGAATGTGGAGTTTTAAGATCATTTTTATTTTACATAAACTCTTTGGTATTTTCTCTCTGTGAACTCCGTGACTCCGTGGTGATTTTAGTTTTTTAATCTTCATCTACGGAGAGAAAAATGTACATACTGACAATAGAAGATCACTTTGCATCAGCTCACCAGCTTAGAGGCTACAAAGGTAAATGCGAAAACATTCATGGACACAACTGGAAAGTTGTTATGAACGTTAAAGGGGACAAGCTCAATGAAATAGGTTTACTTATAGATTTCCATGATCTGAAAGCGATACTTAAAAAGATCTGCAATGATCTTGATCACAAGAATGTAAATGAAGTTGAACCATTTGATAAAATCAATCCCAGTTCAGAGAATATAGCAAGCTATATCGCAAAGCGGGCACAGGAGGAGCTTGACAGAACCGGGCAGGATATTGCTGTTGATTCTATCACTGTGTGGGAATCTGATACATCACGGTGTACTTTCTACCCCTGAACCTTTTTTAAAGCAAGAAGCTCTCTAATCTTGTTTTTAAGTTCATCAAGATTTGACGATTTTGTCAGGTAGGCATCCGCAGTCCATGTCATAAAATTGCTTTTGTAATTAGAATAGGCTGTATAGATAATTACAGGGAGCTTTTTCTCCATAGTAATAATCTTACCCAGAGTCTCAATGCCGTCCATTTCGGGCATCCTGATATCCATTATTACAAGATCAAAGGCCCCCTTCCTGACCAGCTCCATGGCTTCCTTGCCGTTTATGGCTTTTTCAACATCGTAACCTGACTCTTCAAGATCCTCAGCGTAAAGTTCTCTCAGGTTCTCCTCATCTTCAACAATTAAAATTTTCGGCATAGTTTTAACCCGGATTATTTTTTTTTAAAATAAGCAATTACTCGGAAATTAACAAGTTTTTATCAGATATTTTCTTCAATATTTATAACTTTTTGTTCTGAGGCCGGAAGAGGTATCTTAATTACAAATTCAGCTCCCCCCTCCTCTCTGTTGAAAGCCCATATTTTCCCCCTGTGGTCTTTTATAATCTTTTTAACATTGGCAAGCCCAAGGCCTACCCCTGTAATTTTTGTGGTAAAAAAAGGCTCAAAAATCACATCGGGATTATCAGCAGCTATTCCGCTCCCTGTATCAATAAACCTCACAAAGATGTAAGCCTCATCACTCTCAGTCAGTATATGAATTGAGCCCCCTGCGGGTGTTGCATCAATGGCATTCTGAAAAAGATTCAGCAGCACCTGTTTCATCTGGTTAAAATCAGATTTAACATTGGGTAGAGTCTCATCAAGGTCCATCTTCACTTTAATGTTTTTCTCAAGAAGAACATTTTTCAGGAGCCTGTATGTGTCCCTTATTATNNCTGCGGACTTTGAAATCTTTTTTAAATCCGGGCTCCCTTCGGAGGAATGTTTAAGTATCCTCTTCGCATAACCGCCCATAGTAACAAGAGGGTTCCGTATCTCATGAGCAATATGTGAAGCTATCCGCCCCACTGCGGCCATCTTTTCAGATTCGACGATAGCATCCTGCCTCTCTTCAAGCTTTTTCATCTCCTTCTTTACTTCGATGAGGTTGAGATAATTCTCAATAAGAAATGCTGCCTGAAAAGAAAATATTGAAAGGAGGTCGATACTCTGTGATGAAATCCCTGTCATGTTGTACTTGTTATCAGCAACAATAATTCCAATCACCTTGTTAAAAGAGATCATAGGCATAACAACAAACTCATCGACTTCCATAAATTTTCGTATATCATCATCAAGCCTGTTATCATTCCAGGCGTTTTTTACATATACACGCTCCTTGTTCTTCAGGGCCCAGTTAAAAATGTTGTTATCATTTAAACTTGAACTGTAATTCTGGACTTTTTTCAGAAGATTCCCGCGTTTTATCTCAATGGGATACTGTACAGTGAGATCTGTATCTGTTGACGAGAGAGAATTCCATATCTCAATAGCCTCATCAAAGGAATCCGGCCCCACTGCCATCTTCCCTTCAAGTATTTCATCATTAACCATGAACAGCATGGCCCTGTTAAATCCGAGTCCGGAGCCTGATGTAACACCAACAAGAATATTGTAAAATGTTGTTTCGGTCTCCGCCTCCTCACCCATTGTCTCTGAAAGATGAGTCAGAATGGAAGCGTGATAATCCTTACTGAAGCGATCAGTTATATCATCAATAATAATTACAACCTGCGGTTCACCATTCACTGTCATATATGATATCTTGAGATCTGATATAATAGATTTCCTGTGTATCGACATCAGGTGTACATTTTTAAGGACGACAGAGTCGCTTCCTCTCTCCTTCATCACCTGGCTGATACCCATTTTAAGTCTCGTATTTACAAAATAGAAAAGCGAATTAAGCCCTTTACCTATAACCCTGTCTGCCTCAACATTAAATTTTTTACAGAAACCCTCATTGGCATAGATGACATTCTCATCCCTGTCTATAACCACGAAGTGGGAATTAATCGAACAGATAATATGGCTGTAGATCTCATGAAATTTTTTAAGTTCATCACTCTGGGATGTTACAATGGAATCAAACTGTTTTCCAACTGTGAGGAGTTCCCGCAGCACCAGCGATATTTTGTCAGAGACAACTATATCTGACTCATTCAGAACAAATTTCCCTTTCTTGAATTCATTTATAATCTGGCGAAGATTTCTCAGGTTGTTCCAGAGGAAAAAACCGACCCTGTAATAATAGAAATAAAGCCTGGTTACAAAATAGACCAGCATACCTGCCACGAGAAAAATATATGTGGTTTTATCAATATCCTCNNGGAAAGCAAGGAGACCTAACACATATAGCGCAAGTATCAGGTTCGGTATAAATATTTTAACGACCCAGTACGCTACATTTCTTAAATTCTGATTTTTAATTTTAATCATTTTTTTATTGCCAATTATCTCCGGTGTACGACAAACATGGAAATGAAATTTGCAAAACATTGCCATACTCTTTAATTAAATAATAACTAATAAAAGCTCAATCATCAATAAACAAATCATAAAATATGCCATAATAAACGGAATCAGGAGAATTATGAAGCTCGTTATAGCAACAGGAAACAGAAACAAAATTATTGAAATAAAAAACAAACTCCCGGATGAACATCACCTTGAGATTATTCCGCTATCAGATTTCAAAAACATACCGGAGATCATTGAAGATGCCGATACATTCTCAGGGAATGCAATCAAAAAAGCGCGTGTTATACGGGATTTCACAGGACTCCCCTCTATGGCGGATGACTCAGGCCTTGTAATTGATGCCTTGAACGGAGAACCTGGCGTATTTTCGGCAAGATATGGCGGAGAGGGCCTGACTGATCGTGACAGGTATCTCCTGGTTCTTGACAAAATGAAAGGGGTCCCTGACTACGAACGGAGCGCCCGATTTGTCTGCTCTATAGCCATAGCGCTGCCTGATAACAGAGAATTTTTTTCTGAAGGTTTCTGCGAAGGGAGAATTGCACTTATTCCATGCGGCGAGAACGGTTTCGGTTACGATCCGATATTTTATCTTCCGGAATACGGAAGAACTATGGCTGAACTGACCCTGGATATAAAAAACAGGATAAGCCACAGAGGCAAAGCCCTTGACCATGCTTCACTTATAATTAAAGAACTGGCTGACAGATAAAAAAATGACTCCGGCAGAATCTGAAAAAATACTGAAATGTCTAAGTGAGTTCTACGGCGATGTAAAAGCTGACCTTAATTTCAGCAATATCTACGAACTGACTGTTGCTGTTGTTCTATCTGCCCAGACAACTGACAAACAGGTGAACTCAGTAACGGGGGAACTTTTTGCAAAGTATCCCGGATTCAGCAGCCTGGCCGGAGCCCGCATATCAGACGTGGAAAAGATAGTTAAGAGCACCGGATTCTATCATTCGAAAGCAAAAAATATTGTAATGCTTGCGGAGATGGTAACTTCAACATTTAACGGAGAGCTGCCCCGCAGCATGGAGAGTCTCTTAAAGCTCCCCGGTGTAGGAAGAAAATCCGCCAATGTAATACTGTCAATCGGATTCGGCATCCCCGGGCTTGCGGTAGATACTCATGTGGGAAGGATCGCCAGAAGGCTCGGCTATACAGAAAGCGACACCCCTGACAAAGCGGAAAAGGATCTATGCAGCATTATCCCCCCTGAGAAGTGGCGCGACACACACCTGCTTTTTATCAGGCATGGAAGAGTTATCTGTAAAGCAAGGAACCCGGAATGCGGGAAATGTCCTGTTAAGGGGCACTGTGTCTATTTCAGAGAGCTTAACGCTTCCTGATCTTCTCCGTGTATTCACTGAACCTGTCAACTACATCGAGATCGTGAATATCCTTCTTTTCACTTCCGGCAGGATCAAGCTTTGTTAACTGTTTTAGAGATTCATAGGCTTTTTCAGAAATTTTCCGGTCAGGGTCTGTAAGCCTGCTGATTAGAAAACTGATTGAATCATAATCATGGACATAAGCAAGGACAGCAATTATCCATCTTTTTATTACAAGATCTCCTTCTTTATAAATAGAAAAAAAGTCTTCGCTGTTTTCTGAATAATAAAGGGCGAAGTACTTTCTAAAATATACTCCTTCAGATAAAAAATCCGGGTTAACAGTGGACTGATGAACTGCATACCCTGAAACAACTTTATAGTTCAGAATAATTCTTTTTCTGTAAAGATGTCTGAATATTTTTTCTGCATCTCTGGCTCCGGACATTACTATAAAACTTTCCCACTTTTCACCTGAGAAAGATATCTCCAACCCTGATTTTTCTGAATAGCGTATAAGACTTGCCACATCATTACTATTACCATGCTCTTCAATAGATTTTTCATAAGAATAGAATACACGGTTAAACCCGTATTTTAAAAGAGTCTCAGCGGTATTTGAATGTATCCTTTGTCCGGAATCTGTAAAAAAGAAAATTATAA
>DINC01000203.1:7877-9231 GCA_002425885.1 Spirochaetia bacterium UBA5550
AATATCATAAATTTAAAAAGCTTAATTAATGAAACTCCAATGCCCGGATCAAAGAGTCTATACAGCAGTTTATCTGTATAAAAATATATAATTGCCGCAGCAATAAAAACAGGTATTGATATCCCCGGCCTTATTTTAAGCCTCAGTACAACAAACAGAATGAGGGCATAAATTACTGTATTCGAATATCGTCCATCCATGAGCTTAAGTACAGTTTCAACAGGCCACCCCGGGCTCTGTACATAATTGATGAGTGTAAAAATAACGGTCATCAGGTAGATAAACACGAAGGGGAAGATCCTGAGCACCATAAACAGATAGAAAGCGCCCATTCTCCCGTAATCTTTCTTATACAATTCACGAAGGTCTCCGGCGTCAAGTTGTGAAAAATTAAAAACTATATAGCAGGAGAGTACCATTATATAAACCCTGACTATAACCGAAACTCCGCCCCAGTCATAAAGCATATTAAAACCGAGATTGACCGAGTAAAGAAGCACAAGGAGGAGAAGAAAATGATATATCTTTTTAAGCTGTTCTCTTATTATCTGCATATAGTCTCATTTAATTATTATTATGACCGGAAAATGCCGGTTGACACTGCTGAATTCAGTTTCTCATATTATATCTATAATTCAATAACAAATTATCTCCTGACGGAGTTTATATGCGGTTTAAAGATCACAATTATGCTGAGTTCTACGATATGCAGCAGACTGAAGCGGGATATCCCGGAAAACTCCTCCCGCCGGTCATTGAAACACTTGAAGGATACGGCTCAGTAATTGATATAGGTGCAGGTACAGGATTCTTCACTTTGCCTCTCCTTGATGCAGGGCACAGAGTAACTGTTGTTGAACCGGCTTCGGAGATGTCCGCTCTTATATTGAAGAAATGCCCTGCTGAAAAGAGGAAGATGCTCACCATAATGAATAATGATTGGGAAAACTGGAGCGGTGATATGCATGATGCCTCGGTATGCGTACACTCTCTATACCCGATGAAAAACCGCATAAAAGCTATAGAGCTTATGTACCGGTATTCATCCCGGAGAATTCTTATTGTCCGGGAACCCTCTGGAATGGTTACCCTTTCAGGGCAGATAAGAATAAAACTCGGATTAAGGCTTAACCGTGATTTTACTGAGGAAATAAAAACAGTATTAAGTAACATAGGAGCTGATTTTACCATAAAGAAAATAGTCGAGGAACGCCCTCACAGAATTGAGAACCTGAAGCGGGAAGCTGAATCAATAACCTACCAGCTCCAGCTGGATGATTCTTTTAAAGATAAAGTTGAAAAAATTATCGAAGAGTTATGTACCCCTGATTCTTCGGGATTCTTTTTTAACGCA
>DINC01000203.1:9239-23177 GCA_002425885.1 Spirochaetia bacterium UBA5550
TTTCTGATTAAATTACCGCTGTTTTATTATTACAGTAAAATAAATGACATCTTGACCGGGGATATAATTCCTGTTATATTAAATATAAACCCGTGCATTATATACTTGAGCTGAAAGGATTACAGGAGAATTCAAATGACCTCTAATGAAATAATNNAGCTGGAGGAAAGGCTTGATAAAGACTTCTCTCTTTTCGCAGAACTGACTGATCTATTTTTTGATGACTCACTCTCACTCCTAAAAAAAATCGAAGATTCCATAAAGCGGAAAGACTCTGACTCTTTGAGAAAAACCGCGCATACTCTCAAAGGAGCTGTGGCGAATTTTTCCGCTCCCAGGGCTTATGACGCAGCCTTTGAACTGGAAACTGCCGGCAGGGAAAACCTCCTTGAAAATGCTGATGTAAAATTTGAACACCTGAAAAAGGAGATTGATAATTTATCCAATGAGATGAAATCTATTCTGAAACAGGGTTCCTTCTAAAATTTCAGGAGAGATTATGAGTAAACCGGAAGAATTAACTGAATTTGCCATGGAGTTGTGCAGAAGCGCAGGCGCCATTCTCCTTTCCGGATTCAGATCTAAAAGTACAAAAATCAGTTATAAAAGCCGTACTGACATGGTGACAAATATTGACAGGGAATCAGAGGATTTCATCGTTTCTGAAATCAAAAGAGTGTTCCCTGATCACTCCATTGTTGCTGAAGAGGGGAACAGAAAGGATTCATGCGGCGGTTACACATGGTACATTGATCCCCTTGACGCCACAAACAACTATGCTCACGGTATCCCTTTTTTCTGTGTTTCAATCGGGGTATACTCTTTAGAGGAAAAATGTATAGTCAGCGGCGCCGTTTATGATCCTTTACACGATGAGATGTTTCACTCTTTTTACAAAGGGGGCTCTTTCTGTAATGGAGAGAAGATTCATGTCTCCAACACTTCTGATATAGGCATAGCATTACTCGCAACAGGATTTCCTTACGCAAAAGAGGATATGGAGAAGAACAACCTGAAACAGCTCAATGTATTTCTCCCTAAAATTCAATGTATCAGGAGACTTGGCTCCGCTGCCCTTGACCTCTGCTTTCTTGCCGCAGGGAGGATCGACGGTTACTGGGAACCGATGCTGCATCCATGGGACACGGCAGCAGGAAGCCTCATCGTAACTGAAGCCGGGGGCCGTGTCACCAGATATAACGGTGAGCCCTTTGATCCGGAGTTTCCCGAAATTCTTGCCTCAAACGGAATTCTGCATGACAGAATGATCGGGATAATTCATACTGCTTAAAATACAGGCATCATACAACATGGAAATAAATTCTGAAGTTCAGTTTTACACTGTTACAGAGATCAACAGGCTTATTAAATTCGAGCTCGAAGAAAATCCGCGGTTCAACAATATCTGGATTAAGGGTGAGATATACAATCTCACCTACCATTCTTCCGGGCATATCTACTTTACACTGAAGGATGACGGTGCTGTTATTTCTGCAGTTTTTTTCCGTTATGCGAATAAGAACCTGAAGTTCAAACTCGAAGAGGGGATGAGCGTACTTGTTTTCGGCGGGCTCACGGTTTTTGAAAAACGGGGAAGCTACCAGTTAAATGTACTCTCCGCCCGGCCTGAGGGCGCAGGTGAACTGCAGAAAAGAATAGAGCAGCTTAAAAAGAAACTTACTGAAGAGGGAATTTTCGATCCTGCCCGCAAAAGGCAGCTTCCGTTCCTCCCGAAAAGGCTCGGAGTAGCGACATCACCCACAGGCGCTGCCGTGCGTGATATAATCAAGGTCGCACTAAGAAGATTTCCCAATATTGAAATTATTATTGCACCTGCCAGGGTTCAGGGCGAGGATGCTCCTCTTTCAATAGCCAGGGCAATAGCCGAACTGAACAGGCCCGAACTTGCTGTTGATGTCATAATCGCCGGAAGAGGGGGCGGTTCCTTCGAGGATCTCTTTTCATTCAATGAAGAGATTGTTGTCAGGGCCTTCTTCAACTCCAGGGTACCCATTATATCCGCAGTGGGGCACCAGATCGATCACCCGTTATGCGATGATGCAGCTGACGCAGCAGCTCCCACACCGTCAGCTGCTGCGGAGCTGGCAGTTCCGCAGAAAAAAGATCTTTCTGATGAAATTACTTTTCTCCACAACCGGATCTCCACTGCATTGCTGAACTCATATACCAGAGATAAAACACGTCTCAGGAATGTCGTTTCAAAAAAAGTATTCAGAGACCCCTATGAAATTGTAAACTTCAGAGGTATGCTTCTGAATGAAATGGAAAACAGAATTGCCTTCTCTATGAAACATATAATATCCGGTAAAAAGGAGGAATTCCTGAGCCTCCCTGACATTACTCAGATAGAAAAAAACCTTATACGGAAACTCCGTCACAGATTTGAGATGCAGGTTCAGGCAATTCATAATCTATCACCCCTTGCTGTTATGGGCAGAGGTTACTCAATCGTTACTGACAAAGATAATAAATTAATTAAAAGTGTGGAAAATATTATTGAAGGTGATACACTGCGTATAAGGTTAACCGACGGCCATATTAATGCGGATGTTGCCTCTGTCATGAAGGAGAAGTAATGGAGAAACCGAAGAAAAGCGAAACAAAAAAAACCTTTGAGGATGCTCTCGCGGAACTTGAAGAGATAGCTGAAAAACTCGAAGACGGAACCCTTGGCCTCGATGATTCAATTAAGGAATTCGAAAAAGGGATAAAACTCGCCAGGTTATGCCAGGAAAAACTTGAAGAAGCTGAAAGAAAAATCGAAATACTCCAGAAAGGTGAGAATGGCGTAGTGACCTCAAAAAAAGTTGCCGTAAAGAATGATACAGGTGAAATAGATGACGAAGAGGAACTCCAGGGTTCTCTGATATAGGGGGAGAGATGAAAAAACTTACTGTATTCATACTTGTTGCCATAACTGCCGCAGGATGTTCAAAGAAAGAGGGGATCACTTTCTGCGAAGGTGTTGATACTGAAGGGAAAGGTGTAAACTGCGGCAAGATTTTCACAACAGGGGATCTGACCGGCGTTATAACAAACAAAACGCCTTTTGAAGCTGATTCACTTACGGTAAAAATAATAAAAATTGACGGTGACAAAAAAAAGATTGAGAAGACCTTTAAAGTTGAAGCCGGACGGGAAAAAACCAGCATGAATGCAACTCTCCAGTTTTATAACAGCGGAAAATATCTTGTTGAAGCAGTTAAAGGTGATGAAAAAATCGCTGAAGGGACTCTTGAAGTCAGGGATACCTACTGACCGGTATCCCCTGTTTCCACTGCTTTCTTTTTACCCTCTCTGTATACTACAATCACAAGAAGAAAAGCTCCTGTAATAATTACCATGTCAGCTACGTTAAAGGTAGGCCACCTGTAGATTCCGTCAACTCCCACAGAGATAAAATCCACAACACCGATCCTCCCCGGAATTAGCCTGTCTATAATATTACCAAGCGCGCCCGCGATTATGAGGCCCATGGCAACACGGAAAAGTCCAGGCATTGTTTTTTCATAGAAATAATACGCCACCATAAGGAGAAGAACCGCAACTGATACCACAAGAAAAAAATTCTTATATCCCTGGAGTATACCGAAAACCCCCCCCTGGTTGAAGGTAAGGTCAAACCTGAGGAACCCCCCGAAAAAATCTACTGTGTTGTAATACCCCAGGTTCGCAAGGGCAAGGTGCTTTGTATATAAATCAGCTGCAAGTGCAGCCGCAATTGTTACTGCCGGCAGAATATGTTTTTTCATTTAACTGTCCCTGTATTAAAGATTCTTAACAACTGATGTGCAGCGTCCGCAGAGTTCAGGATGTTCAGGGTCTATCCCCAGTTCATCGTAGAAGTTCCAGCACCTGACGCATTTTTTGCCGCTGCTCTTAACTGAGGATACGGCTGCCGTATCATACTGCGTCAGCCCCGCATCAGAATCAGCAAACTTAACCTTCGCTACCTGCATGAATCTTCTGAGTTCCTCACCCATTGAAGAGAGAAGTTTTTTCAGAGATTCATCTTTTACAAACAGAGTAATCTCCGCTTCAAGAGAAGCCTTGATTAACTTTTCTTTTCTGAGATCTTCAAGGGATTTAAGTACATCCTTTTTAATCTCAGCAACCTGGTTCATCCTGTCATGTACTTCAGGATTATTATATTTATTGCTGAGCTTATAGTATTTCTCCATATGGATAGAACCTTTATTGCCCATAAACTCCCAGATCTCTTCTGTAGTGAAAGCAAGCACAGGAGCGATGAGTCTAACAAGTGAATTGTATATCTCACTCAGTACCGTGAGGTTTGCGCTCCTGAGCTTTGAGTTCTTAGCCTCTACATAAAGTATGTCTTTTGATATATCAAAATATATGGATGAGAGTTCAACAGCGCAGAAATTCAATATCTTCCTGTAAACAAGGTGGAACTCAAATTTTTCGTAATGCTTTATCACGCTCTCTGAAAGGAAATAGAGCTTATGGAGGATCCACTTATCTATATCTGTGAGTTCATCGTACGGTACCGCATCTTTTGCATCAAAGTCAGCGATATTACCGATTACATACTTCAGCGTATTTCTGATCCTACGGTATGAGTCTGCAACCTGGTTCATCATCACCATACCGATGCGTACGTCATTCCTGTAATCCTCTGAGGATACCCACATGCGGAGAATGTCAGCTCCGAACTGATCTATGATCTTCTGCGGTGGAATTACATTGCCCATTGACTTACTCATGGCTTTTCCGTTCTCATCAAGTACAAATCCGTGAGTAAGGACAGTCTTGAATGGCGCGCGTCCTCTAAGCGCAAGAGCAGGCCAGAGTGATGACTGGAACCATCCCCTGTGCTGGTCGCTCCCTTCGAGGTACATATCTGCAGGCCATCTGTGATCCGGCCACTTTTCAAGAACTGCAAAATGTGATACACCGGAGTCAAACCATACATCAAGAATATCAAATTCTTTAATAAGGTTTTCTGATCCGCACGTGCATTTAGTCCCTGCGGGAACAAGTTCTTTTATATCTTTTGTGTACCATGCATCAAGTCCCTCTTTACGTGAAAGGTCAGCAAAGAGCTGAACAGATTCCGCGGTCATAAGGTTTTTACCGCAGTCGCCGCATCTGAATGACGGGATAGGAACTCCCCATGATCTCTGCCGCGATAGACACCAGTCAGGCCTTGTCTCAACCATGCCCCTGAATCTCGATTCACCCCATGAGGGAACCCACTCTGTTTCATCAACTGATTTAAGCCCCTTCTTCCGGAGATCCCCATGCTCCATGCCGAAGAACCACTGTTCTGTTGCCCTGTATATCAGCGGCTTTTTACATCTCCAGCAGTGAGGGTATGAGTGTTCGATCTTACCATTATGAATGAGAACTTTTTTCTCATCCAGCATCTTCACAATTTCAGAATTTGCCTTAAATACATGCACACCCTTCATTTCAGGGTAGTCAGAGGTAAATTTGCCCTCGTCATCCACAGGACAGTAGACTTCGAGTCCATTCTGCAGACCTGTGATATAGTCATCATGACCATGACCTGGTGCTGTATGCACAATACCAGTTCCCTGCTCCAGTGTAACATGATTTCCGAAGACAACTTTTGATTCCCTGTCTATAAAGGGATGCCTGACATGAAGAGCTTTTATCTCTGCCTGACTGACAGGAAAAATTTCTTCATGTTTAAGTCCGGTGATCTCTTCGAACTGCGCAAGAAGCCCCTTCGCAAGAATATACCAGTCGCTTCCGAACCTGTATGATGAATATTCAAAATCGGGGTGGAAGCAGACACCGAGGTTTGCAGGGAGAGTCCATGGAGTTGTTGTCCATATAACAACATACGTGCTGTCTTTATCTCCGCCGAATGCAGCTGTTGAAGGATCAACTTTGAACTTCACATAAATCGACTCAGAAGTATGCATATCATATTCAACTTCCGCTTCAGCAAGTGCGGTTACACATGTGGGGCACCAGTAGATCGGTTTCTTGTTTTTATAGATATATCCTTTTTCAAGAATCTTCCCGAAAGTTTCAACTATTGTTGCTTCATAATCAGCAGACATAGTCTTGTAGGGGTTTTCATAATCACCGAAGACTCCGAGCCTTTTGAACTCCTCCATCTGTATGCTCACAAACTCATCAGCATAGCTTCTGCACTTTTCCCTGATTTCAACTTTCGGCATCTCTTTCGCCTTGTCGCCGATTTTTTTTGTTACATTCAGTTCAATAGGGAGTCCATGACAGTCCCATCCCGGTACATAAGGGGATTTAAAACCCAGCATTGTTTTATGTTTAATAATAATATCTTTCAAAATTTTGTTAAGAGCGTGACCGATATGGAGATGTCCGTTTGCATAAGGGGGGCCGTCATGAAGGATATAGAGTTCTGCCCCTTTCCGTGATTCCAGGATTTTATCGTAGATCTTCTCATCCTCCCATTTTTTTGCTATGGCCGGTTCCTTCTGCGGAAGGTTTGCTCTCATTGGAAAATCGGTTGCGGGAAGGTTAACTGTCTTTGAATAATCCATTATTTCCTCTTTTTTGCTCTTAACTGATTTGTCTTGTCTGCTATTAAAAATAAATTAAAAACTTGAACCGGTGCCCGTTTTTGTCAATATTTTTTTCTGACACTCCATTAAGAGAATTAATTCCTTGACTCACCGGGCGGGAAGGTGATAATTTTTATATTCAATGAAAAGTTATTCTTGCGAAACTTCGTTTCGCGATCGCAGGAGCCCCTGCGGGGGGCTTTTAAGGGGTTGCACCCCTTAACCCCGCTTAAAAAAAGCTTTGTCGTAATTTTAATTCTATTTAAAATGATGGACGTGATTTTCGGAATTTATGGAAAACGATGAGCGTTGAGAAATTTATAATATCATTTCTGCCGGTACTTGTCTTCTACCTGGTCTATTTCAGGTACTTTTCGTCATTGGGAACTTCTGTTGCCAAATATATGACCGCTCTTCTAACAGGTGTTGCTTATGCGCTCTTTCTTATATTGATCGGCACAGTTATCTCTGAATTTGTCTATATTGTGAATCCTGTTATGCGGGGATTTGTCACTGCCGGGATTGTTGAAAAAACCGGTGCAATAATAATCATATATGTGCTGCTCAGAAAATTTCCGGAGTTTGGTGTGGCAGAGGGCGCAATAACCGGTATGTTTTTCGGGCTCGGCTTTTCCTGTATTGAGAATTTTTTCTACGCGGCAGATCTCAACAGTTCAATAATTTATGTAAGGATGATATTTTCGGTTCCTCTCCACATAACAACATGCGGTATTGCGGGATTTTATCTCGGTATAGGTAAACTCTCCTGGTCATTATGGAACTCGGTGTTTTTCAGAGTCAAGAGCTTCATCTTTCCACTTCTCATTCACGGATCATTTGATGCGGCACTGATGAAGGGTGGCGTTTTTGCATACATATCGGCGCCGATACTGATTCTTTCTGTTACACTTCTTGAGGTGGTGCTCGCACGTTCGCAGAGCTTTTACCCTGAAAGAAAGCTGAAGCTTATGGGGATGCACTTTGAAGAGTGGATGTGCAAGGACAGGCAGCCGCGTTACGACAGGTGGGTGAAGAGATATACAGGTATTCTTAAGTCGAGTCCCGCGCCGTTCTTCAACTGGAACCCGGGGTTCTTCAGGTTCACCTTTGTTATAATGCTGATTATTCTTGCATCTGCGGGGCTTCCTATATACAGGAACCTTCACGAATTATATAACCTTCAATTACTGAAAGAGGAGGTTTTCGCGGTATTTGTCCTTTTTCCGTTATGCATAGCTCTTGTGCTTATTATATCCGGTGCAGTGAACCCGATGTTCTTTGTCAAAAGTCTTATACGGCTTCCGATAATTTCAGACATTGATATAATGAAAGACGGGATTGTGGATGAATATGTTGTAACCAACGATGTCACATCAGGGAACTGTTTTATTCAGACCACGGAAACCCTTGGTATAGGGACAAAAATTGATCTGCGTTTCCGGATCGGGAATATTGAATCAGGGATTGTTTCAGGAAAGGTTATATGGGAAAATCATACACTGAGGCATGAGCCCTTTGGAACAATTGTACGCATAACAAAGCGTTATCGCGGATTTTATCTCTTTATCGTAAAGTATAACATCCTGAGATACTGGAAGGGGGCGATCTTTATACTCAAGCTTCCGGGTTTTGATCAGTTAAAATCATTCTTTTATAAACCGCTTGTTATTTCACAGGATGAAGAGTTTTATCCTGCCGGGTCGATAATTTTCAGTGAGGGTGATACAGGCGATAAGTTCTACCTTGTGAAAAAGGGGCGAATAATTTTCTACAAGAGGAAGGAGGATGACGAGATTATTACTGTGCATACCTCTGTAGCGGGGGAGTTCTTCGGGGAACTTGCTGTACTGGGGGATGAAAAGACAAGAAACGCCACTGCGCTCTGTATGACAGATACAATTCTTGCTGTGGCAACACGGGATAACCTGGATACTCTTCTGACAAATAATGCGGAGTTTGCAATCGACCTTCTTGAAACCCTGACAAACAGGGTTATACTCTCAGAGAAGATTTTCTTTGAAAAGATCAGACAGCTTGAAGAAGTTAAGAGTGATAACGAAAGGCTCATGCATATATCTGTGATGCTGATGTTAATCGGGCTCGGTTTTGATCCATCAAGGCGCGGGCTTGACATGAATGTTGATGCAAAGAAGATAAGGAACTTCATTAAACAGATGGATGATCTGGGCGCTGCACAGATGGCGGATCTTTTTATCACACGGCAGACAATACTCCGCGATGGCAGAGACCCGCGTGATGACAGTGATTTTATAGAAAAGCTTTCAGGAATATTTTCCGACCCCTCTCTTGATGAAGACGAAACAGATTAGTATTTTTCCAGGCATAAAAATATTAAAAAAAGCAGCGGGCTGCAGCCTGCTGCTTTTTTTTTGGTGCGCCCGGCATGGGCGTCGGGGTAAATCAGGTTCTGCGATTAAAGTGTGTCGGCTTCACTTTTTCTGTTCTTCATATATATCCCCAGTAGAACCACTGAAATCATAAGGAACGCACTCAGAATAAAAACTCTGTTCCCCGGTTTTGTTTTCAGCAGGTAAGCTGTAAGATTGGACTGTTTAACCTTCTTCACTTTGATAGACTTGATCTTGATATTGGCATCGTAAAAGTTTTCTTTATATGAATCATTCACCCATGTAAAGTAAACAGTTGAATCACCTTCAGGGAAGTTCAATGTGAATTTCTCTTTTTTGAAATGCTTTTCATCCGCAGGTATGGCCACTGTTGCTGAATCATATTCAGAATCCACTTCAACAAGGAACTCTTTATAGTTTTTCGGAAGCGGCAGTGTACCATGATTAGTAGCTTCAATAGTCACCTCATACAGGCCCTCTTCCATATTCTTGAATGTGTAGCCTATCACCTGGTCTGCCCAGAATGTATATGCTTCGTGTTTGTCAAAGAACCATCTTCCGTCCACAACTGAGTACTGGTCACCTTTAAATCTCTTCGTAGTTTTGACCTTCTGTTTCGGCTCTTTGATTTTTATCAGGGCAATTTTTTTGATGTTTACGTTGGCATCATATTTGTCTTTAAGGTATGCGTCATTTGTCCAGAGTATATTAAGCTGAGTACCCGCCGGTTTATCCAGTTTGATAATCGCGCTCCCCCTGTAATATGCATTGTCAGATGCTTTTACAGATATGGATGCTATGGAGTCACTGCCATCTTCAACAGAGAAGCTGAACCTGTCGTAATCATCAGGGAGTATGCCCTGGTTTTTAGCCACGATTACAAGCCTGTACGTTCCCGGCTGTCCCCCTTTAATGTTGAGGTAGAGGTTCTGTTTTGCCCAGTAAGTCACAATCCCGCCTGTTGCGCTTCCGCCGTTTCCGATAGAAGCCCTGAGGTCGGCAATGTTCTTCCTGATGGCTTTAATCTGTGCCACAGCTTCATCACGCTTAATCTTCCCTTTTTTAAATTCATTTCTGATATCTTTTATCTGGGCTCTGAGTTGAGCAATCTGAGCTTTGATCTCTTTTGCTGTTTTATCAGATACAAGTTCGCTTTCCTTGACTTCATACCATTTGCCCAGGGATGAATCTAAAGTATATGCGATGTTTCCCTGGTCAACTGCCTCATCGTTTTCCAGATCTTCAACAGTTTCACCTGCACCTGAATCCTCTGTACCTGCTGCAACTGCTGCATCATCATCTGTAGCTGTATTATCGGTAACAGAAGCAGATGTGCTGCCGGAATCTGTTGTGCCTGTATCAGAGCCGGTTGTAGTCCCTTCTGTTGATGCAGTTGTCCCTGTATCAGCAGTACCTGTACCGGTGCTTTCTGATGTTCCCTCTTCATCCTGAGAACTTCCTGTTGTTTCGGTGCCTGTTGTGCCTCCGGCAACAATATCACTACCGCCGGCAATAATCACAGCTATATCTTCAGTTACAGTTGAGTTATCTGTTGTATTTGTAACAGAATTTGATGTATCCTCTCCGGCATTTTCAGTATCGCCGGTGGCGGTTGTTGTCCCCTGATCCGATCCTGTATCAATGTCACCTTCAATTGTTGTGTTGACCTCAGGTTCAACAACAAGCTCTCCGGAAGTGCCTGTAGTTCCTGTGAGTTCCGCATTAGTTGTACTGTCAGCCACAGTGGTTGTTAAAGATGCAGCGCCGGTTACTGAACCGGTAACGGCTTCAGAGATATTATCAGGTGAAATGTCAGGCCCACCCTCTCCTGCGATTTCACCGCCGCCGCCTCCACCGCATGAAATAATCAGGAAAGCTGTGAAAACCGATATAAGCGTTATAACAGTTTTTCTTCTCAGCATATTGTTCTCCTTAATAAACAGGTTTTATATGAATAAGATAGAAATAATTTAAAAAATGTCAAATCAAACAAAAGCCCATCCAGGCTTTTTTTTGAAAATTAATGATTTTTTTGCAAAAATATTGACTTCTAATGTAATCGGGAAACATTTATATAGTATTTTAGAGAGGTTTTTATGGATAGTCCGGTTTTTGCATACACTTTTGCCCTTGTTACTCTGCTAATAATTCCGATTATAGTTTTTTCAGTAATGATTTACCAGAAGATGAAAAAGCTTGAGGGGGCATCGGCAAATAATGAAATGATGCTTGGTATTATAAATTCAATGAAGCAGGAGCTTTCTGAATCAGGGCACAGGAGCAGAATTGAGATGCAGCAGAGGCTTGACTCAATCACAGGTTTCCTGAGCCGCAGCCAGCAGGAGAATTCTCAGAATATGCAGAGCCAGTTCCGGCAGTCAGCGGCGATTATTAAGGATGTCACAGAGAGGCTCACGAAGATTGATGAGACCAACAGGCAGGTGCTGGATTTCTCGAAGCAGATGCAGAGCCTTGAGAATATACTTAAAAATCCGAAGCAGCGGGGTATTCTCGGCGAGTATTTCCTTGAGACGCTTCTGGGTAATGTGCTTCAGCCTGGTCAGTATAAGATGCAGTACAGTTTCAGGGACGGGGAGATTGTTGATGCAGCAATATTTTATAGAGATAAAGTTATACCCGTTGACGCGAAGTTTTCCCTGGAAAAATACAACAGACTTATGCAGGAGACTGATCCCGACCTCCGGGCTCAGATTGAGAAGGAGTTTAAAAATGATGTAAAAAGGAGGATCGATGAAACTTCTAAATACATCAAGCCTGCGGAGGATACAACGGACTTTGCTTTCATGTTTATCCCTGCGGAGGGTGTTTACTACAACCTCCTTGTTTATAATGTGGGAGCTGTGAATGTCAGCACACAGGACCTTGTGGAGTATGCATTCAGCAAACATGTGATCATTGTTTCCCCTACATCATTTTATGCCTACCTTGAGACAGTGCTGCAGGGATTAAAGCAGCAGAAGGTTGAGGAGAACATAAAGATTATCATCAACAGAATCAGGGAGCTGAATAAACATCTGAATAACTACGGGGAGTTCATGGACAGGGTAGGGAAAAATCTCTCCACAACAGTAAACAGCTGGAATGCCGCATCAAAGGAGTTCAAAAAGGTGGACAGGGACATCTACCGCATAACAGATGGTGAGGCAGGGGGAGAGTTTGAGCCGCTGCTGATTGATAAGCCTGCGGAGGAGTGATGAATTTTATTATCATATATTGTGGGCTCAGACCATTCCGCACCTGTAAGGGCTGCCGCAGGGATAGTTATTATTAATAATAAGAGAATTGTTCTAAGGAGTTTCATATCAGTAATCCATTAAAAAAAGGTGTCAGGTGATAATAATATTAAAGCATATATAGAGGGGGATTTTCCTTTTACAAGCATAATTTAAACATTTTCTTTCTTTTGGATATATATTACTGAGCAATTCCTGCCGCTGTTTTTGGCCTCATACATTGCTTCATCAGATCTTCTGATAAGCTCATCCAGGTCTATATCTTCTCCGTTAAAAACAGCTACACCGAAGCTTGCAGTGATATTGATATTCCCGCCGTTCACAGTAATGGGGTTGCTTTCAATAAATGAACGTAATCTCTCTGCTGTATGCAGCCCGGCGTCATTGTCAACTTCCGGTAGAAGGAGAGTAAACTCCTCACCTCCGTATCTCCCGAAAATATCAATTTCCCTTATATTGTCTCTGACTATATTCACAACATGCTTAAGGGCTCTGTCACCCTCGCTGTGTCCATACATATCATTGATGTTCTTGAAGTGATCAATATCGAGCATTATAAGAGAACATGGCCTGCTGTATCTCCTCGCCCTGTTTATCTCTTTACTTGAGGCGGAGATAAATTCTCTTCTGTTTAGTATACCTGTAAGCTCATCTGTTGTGGCAAGCTTCTGAAGCTCCTCCATCAACAACGCCTGCTCTGTTATATTCATAAACGCGATTATCCTCCCTCTCTCGCCGTTGCTTCTGGTTACAAGAGGGGATGTCTGTACTTTGAAATATTCTGTCTCCCTGTTGATATCACGAGTGATTTCGCAGGATGTTTTTTCGACTTCGCAGTCGAGTATGCTGATAATCCCAGGATGAGGGGAGAGTATTGAGCGTATATTTCCCCCTATGATTTTTTTATTTATGTAGGGAAATATGCGGGCTGCCGCGTTATTAAAATCCACAAGCCTCTCTTTAGAATCAATTATAATCATCCCGTCTGCCATACTTTCAAAGATAAAATCTCTTGCCACTGGTGAAAGATCAAGAAGCCTGTATCTGAACAGAGCTATTGCCCAGACCGGTGAGGCGATTGTAAGCATGACTGGTGTCAGGTCTATGTTGTACGGGCTTAATCCTCCAAGGTATATAGCGTATCCAATCCAGGGGAAGAGTGAACCTGTCAGCATGAGCAGAGCCTGTTTTCTGTACTCTCCCTGTACTTTAAGTATAAAATTGATAAAGAGTATACTCCCGGTAAGCAGGGAGAGGTTTATATAAACAGCATTAACAACATACCAGGGGCCTTTGGAGAATGTAAGGATTGTGAGGCTGCTGTCCTGGTGCAGAACAAGGTCTGTGTAATAATATCCATGATGTTCTGTTGTGTGATGGATCCCGAGAGTGAGAATTCCGAAGAGCCCCATAAAAATTAAAAGAAGTTTCGCATTACGGCTGTATTGCCCTGTATAAATAATAGCCATTGAAAGATAGAACATCGGAGCAAAAACAATCCCTATATACTGCATATCTGACCAGAAAAGGACATCATGTATATTAAGAGAGGAAAGCTCAAATGAATAGGCTATTGAGTGTAAGGCGGAGCATACCATCAGTCCGGCAAAAGGGATAGAGCCGCTCTTTCTCCTGTATCTCATAGACCAGATCCCAAGGGTGAGGGTGAAAATACCGGCAATGAGAAGTATTAAAGGGATAATGCTTATCTTCATATAGAAATAATATAATAGAATTTTGTGTTATAATCCA
>DINC01000330.1:0-432 GCA_002425885.1 Spirochaetia bacterium UBA5550
ACCTTTGTATGTTCTGAATACAGGCTGAGCTTTTTTTTCAACTACAGGTTCTTCAGTTTTACATGAAACAAAAAATACAAAAAAACTGATCAGTATTAATCCGTATTTCATTATAACGTTTCTCCCTCATTTTAATAATTTTTTAATCTATCCGCTTTGCAAAGCAGATTTCATTAATTCAGATTACCAGAAAGTACAAGATAATGTTTTCTGATAAGAAGCTGTTTATCAGCAGATAAAGCGCTTAAAATCTCACCCCGATTTCTGTTTATATTATAATCATACATNNGAAATTTTACCATTTTTTTAATAATATTAAATGAGAGGTATATGACAATGAAAAAAACGATATCCTTCATCATACTCTTTATCCTGACAGGGGGATTAACATTTGCTATAACAATGGATCTCCTCATCAAACCGGTTGATCCC
>DINC01000330.1:467-2356 GCA_002425885.1 Spirochaetia bacterium UBA5550
ACAAGAATAATTATTGGAGACTTCACCAAACCGGAGAAACGGATTGTGATGATTACCCTTGATAAGGATTATACTACAATAAAATCTGTCACAGAATACCTTCCCGAAACAGATGAGATAAGAAATCTGGATGAATCAATATCAAAATTCTTTACAACTGATGTTAACAAACTCAAAAAAGATATAATCACCGGCTCAATTTTTAAAAATAATTATACTGACACGATGCAGTCACTTGGTGCACTTGAAAGCGTTCTTAAACGAAAAGACTCACACAGCATTTTCCCGGATGTTTACGGTTTCAGTGTAAAATATTCTGATGTTGACGACAGAAAAAAGCACTCCGCAATATTCAGCTATGGTAAAGCAACTAAAGGGTATTACCTGATTTTTAAAACAGAGTTTTACAGGGAGAGTTTTATAAGCACACGTATTCCGGTACTCAAATACTCTGTATACTGTAAAGACACCAATGATCCGGTTATAAAGGAGACAGTGGATAATCTTTTCAAACTGAAAGCACCTGTAACAAGCAAGGTTAAATAAAAGATTATAAGAATTTTCGTCCAAAAGAAAGAGTGTAAAAATTATGCTTACAAGAAAAAAATTCATCAAAGCAGTACGTGATACTGCAGGTTTATCTTTTTTAACGATTCTGTCACAATCACTTTTCATAAAACTCCTCAGAGCTGATACTCCGTCAAAAACCGGTTTTGATCTTCTTGCTTTAAGAGGAGGGAGCAGCCCGGCAGATCTGTTCAAAACCGGAATTGCTCAAATGGGCGGAATGCAGCGTTTTGTTAAGAAAGGCGGCAGTGTACTGATTAAACCTAACATCGGATGGGACAGATCACCGGAATTCGGCGCAAACACCAATCCGGAACTCGTTGAAGCAGTAATAAAAGATTGTTATAAAGCAGGAGCATCAAAAGTTTATATATTCGATCATACATGCGATCAATGGCAGAACTGCTATAAAAAAAGCGGGATTCAAAATGCTGCTGCAAAAACAGGAGCCGAACTTGTTCCTGCGTCATCAAAAGAGTACTATATTCAGACTTCTCTCCCCAACGGAAGAGTTCTGAAAGAAGTACTTGTTCACAAGCTGTTTATCCAGTGTGATACCGTAATCAATATACCGGTTCTTAAGCACCACTCCTCCACCGGGCTTACTGCATCAATGAAAAATCTTATGGGTGTTGTCTGGGACAGAGGTGAATGGCATCGAAGAGATCTGCATCAGTGTATCGCAGATTTTTCCACATTCCGCAAGCCTGACCTTGTAATTATTGACGGATGGAGAGTCATGACAAGAAACGGACCCAGGGGTTACGGCGTATCCGACACAGAAAATATGAAATATCTGTTTTTATCTACAGATCCTGTTGCTGCTGATTCTGCTTCAGCAATGGTACTTGCAAAGACATCGGGATTGAAGAGCCCCTCAGATATCCGATACATAAAACTGGCAGGCGAAATGGGCCTCGGTAAAAATGATCTTTCAAAGATCTCAATCAAGCGCATAACAGTATGAAATGAAAGCATTAAAACCGCTACGGATTGCAATTTCATCAATATTAACAGTTCTTCTTGTCCTTGTGTTCGCAGATTACTACAGGCTGATTCCTAATCAATTCAGCAATATGCTGATATACTTACAGTTTATCCCTTCACNNTATTATCTTTTATAATCAATGTTTATCCCGCAGGCACAGGTTTCATCCTTATAATTATTTTAACTTTTATTGCCGGAAGAATTTACTGCTCCTTTATATGTCCTCTCGGTTTTTCTCAGGATATTTTCATTCGCATTGGAAGGAAACTTCTGAAAAAAAAGAATGCAGGTTATTCTAAATCCTATTATTTGCTGTTTTATTCTATCTTATCTT
>DINC01000330.1:2379-3551 GCA_002425885.1 Spirochaetia bacterium UBA5550
ACATATACAGCAGCATATCCTTTAATTGAAATTAATAATGGCATAGCTTCATTTCTCATCAAAAAAAATATTTTTTCAGTTCATGCCTTAAACATCAGACCGTCACTTGCAGGAATTATTTTTTCATTTTCGTTATTCAGTTTAATTATGCTTTTAAGTTTTTTTAAAGGGAGACTGTATTGTAATTCCATCTGCCCTGTGGGAGCAATCCTTTCGATTTTTTCAAGGTTTTCCATTTTTAAAATACGTATTAAAAAAGAAAACTGTATTCAATGCGGAAAATGTGAAATAATTTGCAAGAGCGGATGTATTGATTACAAAAACAGCTTTGTTGATAATGCGAGATGTGTATCATGTTTTAACTGCATATCACTCTGCCCCAATGGAAGTATATCACTGTCAAAAATTCCACTGTATAAAAAAAATAAACAAAGTGATTCTGATAATAAGAGCAGAGATGGTGCGGCTATATCAAGATTAAGTTTTCTCGCAGGGATAATATTTATGCCCCGGCTCCTGTCACCGGAAGAGAATGGTAAAAAAATTCTGTACTATCAGGAGCCTCTGAAACAGAAACAATATAAAAGGCTGCAATTTTCATCACCGCCCGGTTCAGTTTCAATTGATTTATTCAACAGCCGATGTACCGCATGCTCGCTCTGTATATCAGCCTGCCCCACATCGGTTCTACAGCCTGCTGTTATGCAATATGGTCTGCATGGGATAATGCAGCCGTATATGGATTTTAATGCAGGCTTTTGTAATTATGACTGCACTGTCTGCGGTGATATATGCCCCGCAGATGCAATACAAAAACATACCCTTGATGATAAAAGAAAAATACAGACAGGTAAATCAGTTTTCATTATTGAAAACTGTGTGACATACACCAACGGTACAGACTGCGGAGCCTGCTCAGAGCATTGTCCCACAAAAGCTGTACATATGGTGCCCTTTAAAAAAGGGCTTGTCATCCCTGAAGTAAATACAGAAATATGCACCGGATGCGGAGCATGTGAATTTGCATGCCCGGTAAGGCCGTTAAAAGCGATCTATGTGGACGGCAATCAGAAGCATCTTTCAGCAAAACTGCCCGAAGTTAAAGAAAAAGTCACAGTTAAGGACTCCGGATTCCCCTTTTAACCTCCCTTTTTTCATTTTAAATTTTTTTT
>DINC01000330.1:3560-7603 GCA_002425885.1 Spirochaetia bacterium UBA5550
ATTGACAATTGGTAAACCAATTCTTAATTGGTCTATAAACATATTGCAAACATTTTGAATCGGAGGCTTGTAATGCCGCTTTCTATAAGGAACAGAAGGACTCTATCTCTGGGAATAATCGTAATAAGCATAGTTCTCATGCTAAGTATAGCCGGGTGGTTTATGCTTATTCCACCGCCGCTGACAATTCAGGGGGAGGTTGAAGCAACACAGGTTAAGGTCGCGTCTAAAATTGCCGGAAGAATAAAAAGCATAAATGCACACGAAGGTGACCAGGTTGAACAGGGTGCGCTGCTTATTTCCTTAGACAGTCCTGAAATTGAAGCTAAATTAAGACAGGCTAAGGCCGCGCAGAAAGCTGCCAACGCGCAGAGATCTAAAGCGAACAGCGGTACACGTAAAGAACAGATTGAATCAGCCAGAAACATGTGGCTGAAAGCAAAGGCCGGCACTGAGCTTGCAGGGAAAACACATGAGAGGATAAAAAAATTATACGCCGAAGGAGTTGTACCTGCGCAGAAACTTGATGAATGTGAAGCTCAGTATAAATCAGCATTAACCACTGAAGACGCGGCTAAAGCTTCTTATGACATGGCAGTTGCCGGAGCACAATACGAAGACAGGGAATCAGCGTTGGCCCTTTTTGATCAGGCATCAGGCGCAGTTTCAGAAATTCAGACATATATGAACGAAACAGATCTCTACGCTCCGATAAAAAGCGAAGTTGCTGAAATTGTTTTAAAACTGGGTGAACTCGCAAGTCCTGGTTATCCGGTCATAACACTGGTTAATCTTGATGATATATGGGTAACCTTCAATCTTCGGGAGGACCTTCTTGCCGGTATAAAGATGGGCTATTATCTGAACGCGAGAATCCCGGCTTTAGGGAACAAAACAGTTAAACTTAAAATAAACTACATTTCTGCTCAGGGTGATTTTGCTACATGGAGGGCCACAAAAACTTCGGGTGATTTCGACATGAAAACCTTTGAAGTAAGAGCTGTCCCTGTTGAAAAACTCGATGGCTTAAGGCCCGGAATGAGCGCCATTGTAAACTGGGATGAAGTAGAAAAAATCAACAGCAAGAATAAAGGATCTAACTGAAGTTCCGGTATAGAGAACCATGAATAAAAAAGAAAAAAAAGGGCTTATAGCAGTTTTCAGGCGCGAGATGAGATGGATATCAAGGGAGCCGTCATTTATACTTATGACTGTTGTGCTTCCTCTTATCATGTTCTTCTTCTTTGTGTCGATGTTCAGCCAGGGTGTTCCGAGAAATATGCCAATCGGCGTAATCGATTCAGACAACTCCCGGCTTTCCCGTGAACTTGTACGCCGGCTGAATGCAGTGCCTTCTATCGAAGTAAAACATTCAGTCTCGAATCTCGAGGAAGGACGCAAACTGCTGATACAGGGGAAAATATACTCTCTCGTATATATACAGAACGGCTTTGAATCAAAAGCTGCAAGAGGGCTTTCGTCGGAAATCATTCATTACTATAATAATGAAAACCAGCTTGTAGGCGGAACTATATTCAAAGATGTCACTTCAACAGTGCGCGAACTATCCGTTGATATACTGAGAGATAACCTGTTAAGAAAAGGGATGTCTCAATCACAGACCGAGGCAATGGCTGAGCCCATTGCTGTAAATACTCACGTTCTTTTCAATCCGTATACCAATTACATGTATTATCTTTTAAGCGGCATACTCCCCACAATGCTGCAGTTTTTTATTCTTCTTACAACTATATATACAGTCGGGATAGAGCTTAAAAAAAGTACAATACAATCCGCCATGGAAACAGGCGGAATGAGTGTAATCACTGTTCTTTCAGGAAAGCTTCTTCCGTACACTATGATTTTTTCAGTCATGGGATTATTCATGCTTACACTGATGTTCAAATATCTTGGATTCCCTCTTCAGGGTAATGCGTATCTGATAATCGGCGCAACATTTCTCTTTGTCCTTACCTATCAGGCTGTGGGGCTCCTTTTTATCGGGCTTACCGGAAATCTGCTGCAGGGGATGCTCAACGCATCGTTTTACTCCAGTTCTGCTTTTACATTTACAGGCATGACATACCCCATGATTGCAATGTACTGGCCTGCGAAAGTATGGGCTCAGTTTCTTCCGCTGACGCATTATCTGAATATCATTGTTGAACAGGCTTTCAGAAGTTCACCGATCAGTGTAACAGCAAAATCTTTTATCCCGCTGATCCTGTTTCTGTTTATACCATTTCTTGTACTTCCGCGGTTGAAGAAGCTATTCACAGATGAAAGAATGTGGGGAGACTGGGGGAGCCTGTAATGAATATAAAAGAAATAATAAATAAACTCTGCGGCAACAGAATTATTGTATGGATTAAAAATGGGTTCGATGCCATGCTTAATACATGGTATTATGAATACAAGCACATCTTCAGTGACGCAGGTGTCCTCTCACTGTTTGTACTGGCTCACCTTGTATACCCTATTCTCTACCCTATACCATTTTACAAAGGACATGAAGTGGTAAGAGAAGTCCCTGTTGCTGTTATAGACGACGATAAAACTGCTTTAAGCAGACAATTCGTCAGAATGTGTGATGTTAACGAAAACATAAGAGTTGCTGTACATCACACATCGCTTGAAGAAGCGCAGAATGATTTTTTTAAAAATAAGATCAACGGAATAATAGTAATTCCTCAGGGATTCAGCGGAGATATTTACAGAAACCAGAAGACATCAGTTTCTGTATATTGCGATGCAAGTTATTTTTATCTTTATAAGCAGGTGCTTACAGGAGTTAAATACGCGGCGTCATACATGTCTGCCGGCATACAGATACAAAGATTCCAGTCAAAGGGTTTATCAAGGCCTGCCGCAATGGCTGCGCGGGAACCTTTGCCTCTTGTCTCATTCCCGCTTTTTAATCCGTCAAACTCATACACAAATTACCTTATACCGGCACTGCTGATACTTATTTTACAGCAGACACTTCTTATCGGTATAGGTTCACTTGGCGGCCTGTCGTATGAGAAGAAGAGATATCACTATTTTTTACCTGTGATATCAAACAGGGGCGGAATTATATCAGTAGTTCTCGGGAAAGCGGGAGCATACATGTCACTTTTTCTGCTTCATTCAATTTATTTTTTCGCCATTATTTTCAGATTCCACGGACTTCCAATGAAGTCGAATCTCTTTAATTTAATGGTTTTCATAATTCCATTTCTACTGGCTGTAATTTTTCTGGGAATTGCAATATCAACAGTTTTCCGCACAAGGGAAATGGCAATGCTCCTTCTGCTCTCTACGGCAATGCCTTTCATTCTTGTCAGCGGATTCAGCTGGCCCATTCTCGCAATGCCTGCATGGCTGAGAAATCTCGCGATGCTGCTCCCTTCAACCACCGGTATTGACGGGTTTATGAAGATAAGCATTCTGGGAGCGGAACTGCGAGATGTTATGTTCAACTGGCTTTTTCTCTGGGGACTTGTTGCAGTCTATTTCATAATGTCAGTTTTTGCAATGAAAACAATAATCAGAAAATCAGCAAATTACACGGAAGGTAATAATCATGACTCACTATAAAAAAATTTCAGCAGCAATATTTTCATTATTATTGTCCGCAGGAATTCCACTTGCGGCAGAAGATAACTCTATGCAGCTCGATTTCAGCAGCGCGATACTTCAGATGAACAATACAAACGCCCTTCTTCAGTCAGTGAGATACGAAAAGGAGAAGAGCGAGTATGACAAAAAAAGCGCCATGGGACTTTTCTTCCCGAAGATAGATATTAACTTCACATACACACATCTTAATGATCCGATAGAGATGGATTTTAATCCTCTCAGAGATGCCATGATCGGCTTAAGCGCTCAGGCATACGCAGGAAGTGGCGGTACCGGAGGAGCTGCGGCTTTTACAAATATGGCTAACAACAATCCATCACTCGCAAGATCAAATTTTGTAGAAACTCTGCAGGAACAGGACTTCTGGACAGTTGCTGCAACTGTTAAACAGCCCGTATTCACCGGAGGGAAAATTCTTGCTG
>DINC01000330.1:7610-12517 GCA_002425885.1 Spirochaetia bacterium UBA5550
AAACAGGGCGGCAGAAGCCAACAGGGCTGCTGCAAATGAAAAAGTAAGATATACACAGAATGCACTATTAACTGAGCTCGCTCAGAGATACTATTCACTCAGGCTTGCGATGAAAGTTGTTGATGTCAGGAAAGAGGTGCTTGACGGCATGGCAACTCATCTGAATCAGGCAACAAAAATGCAGGAGAATGGAATGCTTTCTAATGCCGAGAAACTTCACGCTGAAGTCTCCTACTCTGAAGCTGAGCGTGAATATAAAAAAGCTCTCCGTGACAAAGATACCGTTCTTTCAGCATTAAAAAATACATTATCATCGAACTCAGAAATCATACCAGTATCAGAATTATTTATGTCGGAGAATATCCGTGACATTAACTATTACAAAGAGAAAGCTGTTCAGCTTAACCCGGTACTTGCTCAGATGAAAGCGAATCAGGATCTGGCACACCAGGGATACATGAAAGAGATGGCCCGATACTCGCCGGATATTTTTCTGTTCGGATCAGCCAACGTCCTTCATAAAAATCTTGGTGAAAGCACTCCGGAATGGTATGTCGGGGCCGGAGCTACAATGACACTCTTTGACGGTCTTTCAAGATATAACAGTGTAAAGTCAGCTTCAGCAACGGAGAAAAGAGTAGCTGCTGCAATGCGTCAGGCTAATAAAGATATAGAAACTCTCGTAGAGAAATCATATAACGAACTGATGAAAGATGTTGAGCAGATACAGACTCTTGAGAAATCTGTTGAATTTGCAGAAGAATACCTCAGGGTAAGAGACACTGCTTTTAAAGCGGGTTTCGGCACTTCCATTGATGTTGTTGATGCGCGTCTGAATCTCTCGAAAGTAAAAATAGAAAGACTTCAGGCATTATATGAATTTGATGTGTCACTTGCAAAGCTCCTGGAAGTATCAGGTATCAGTGACCAATATGAAAGCTACAGAAAGGATGCCAGAACTGAAAGTGATATTCTCACAATAATGGAAAAGGGTGGAAAACCGCTGAGCAGACTCAAATGATTTATCCAGTAACCTGTTTAAATATGAACAATATTCTCATAAAAGAAACAAATTTCTTTTTTTTGCTTGNNGAATTGTTTATAAAAAACAGGTTATATTTATGGATGAAAAAGTTACACTCAAAACCCTGAAAAGCAGAGAGAAAGAAGCACGGAAAGATCTCATTATTGATGCAGCAGAGAGGGTTTTTGCCACAAAACCTGTGGATAAGGCTACAATGCGTGAAATTGCCGATGAGGCTGGTATGGCTACTTCATCCATATACAGATTTTTCTCTAACCAGGAAGCCATCCTTATTGCGGCAGCAGTGAGAACCCAGACAAAATTTAACGTTATTCTCGATAAATTTTTTGATGAAAAAAAACCTGAAGAGAGCCTTAAAAAAGTCCTTAATATATATATAGATTTTATTTCCGAAAATGATACATACTTCCGCATGATGACAATTCTCATGTCGCAGGGTAACCTTAATATAGAATCAAGCAAAGCACTTGTGGAGGTCATGAATGAATCTCTTGTGCGTCTTGACAGAATTTTTAAACTGATGAAATTTTCAGATAATCCGNNCCCCTTTCCAGGTATATATATGCAAGCATGATTGGTATATCTGTTTCATATAACAAACTGCCGGGAATAAATCCTGAAAGCAGATTAAAACACATGCAGTCACTTTCAGATCTCCTTTATGACATGATTATTCATTATCCGAGAGAATCAAAACTGCCGGCTTAATTATAAATATTTATATTATCATTGACACGATTTGAACCCGGTGTTTATGGCTTCTTCAGCAATTTAATTGCAATAATATGGAAAGTAAAACACGGAAATCTTTTATTCAGCTTTCACCAGTTCAGCAGTTTGTTGCAAGTTTTTTGCTGCTGATTTGTGCAGGTACATTACTGCTTAAAATCCCCTGTGCCACTGTAAACGGGATATCGTTTATCAATGCCCTGTTTACTTCTACATCAGCAGTATGCGTAACAGGCCTTGCAGTGCTTGATACAGGCAAAGATTTCACCTTCGCCGGACAGGTAATAATCATAGCACTAATTCAGCTTGGCGGCCTTGGATTTATGACTTTTACCATAGGTATATTTTCAATGTTAGGCGGAAGTTACTCTCTTAAATGGAGATTTGCTTTCAGTGAAATATACAATGAAGTTACCATCATACCCCCCACCCAGATACTAAAAAAAATTATTTTCTATACAATTATTATTGAATCAATAACTTCACTTATACTTTTCACACAGTTTATAAAAACATTCAGTCTTGCTGATTCAATCTGGTTCGCGGTGTTCCATTCAATTTCTGCTTTCTGCAATGCCGGTTTTTCAACTTTTACTGACAGTTTGATGCCGTTTAATGATAACCCTGTGGTTATAGTCACACTATCATTCAGTATAATTCTTGGGGGAATTGGTTTTATTGTACTCACAGAGCTTGCCAACCTGAAAATCATGGGGAAAAAACCGCTATTCAGACAGTTTTCCCTTCACTCAAAATTAGTTCTGGTATCAACAATCGTATTGATCATAACAGGATGCCTGCTTTTCCTTTTTCTTGAATGGAGTCATTTATTGAAGAATTTTTCTCTAACAGGAAAAGTTCTTACATCATATTTCCAGTCAGTTACATGCCGCACNNCAGCAGGTTTTAATTCAATTGACACAGGTTCTCTGAGACACAGTACACTTTCTATAATGATGCTTCTTATGTTCATAGGCGGCTCCCCCGGATCAATTGCAGGAGGGATCAAAACAACCACTTTTGCTGTTATAGGCGGAATGGTTATAGCAAAGTTCAGAGGGAAAAAGCAGGTTGTATTCTGGGACAGATCAATCAACCAGGATATAATTAACAAAAGCATGACCCTTGTAATTCTTTCTTTTATTTTTATTTATGCATCTACCATTACTATTCTTTCTGTACATTCATTTGATGAAAACAATTCTTTTCTTCAGGTTATGTTTGAAGTTATATCTGCATTTGCCACGGTGGGACTTTCAACAGGGATTACGCCACGCTTCCCGGACCTCAGTAAATTGTTACTGACAATTGTAATGTTTGTTGGCCGTGTGGGACCATTCGCCATTCTCACAGCAATATCAGTAAAGCAGAAAGACATTGAAATTGAAATCGCTGATGAAAATATTATGATAGGATGACACAATGAAAAAATTTGCTGTAATCGGACTCGGAAATTTCGGGATGAACATAGCCCGCAGCCTTATTGAGAATAATTGTGAGGTTTTGGGAATCGATATGGATAAAAATACTGTAGAACGGGGAAAGGAATTTCTGACCTACGCAATTACAGCCAATCCAGCCAGCAAAGCGATCCTGCAATCAGTGGGCATAACGGAATATGATGCAGTAATATTAAGTATCGGGCAGGAAATGGTTTCGAGCATCCTCATATCATTGTACTTAAAGGAGATAGGCGCAAAAAAAATTATAGCACGTGCGATTTCTGATGATCATGAAAAAATACTGATGCAATTAGGAGTTGATACAGTTATATTCCNNTCCCTGAAAAGGATATGGCTGTCAGGATAGGAAAAGCTCTGTCTATGAAAAACGCAGTTGATTACCTTCCATTGACTGAAGAATATGCCATTATAGAAGTTACTCCACCGCCCAGTTTCTTCGGAAAGAACCTCCGAGAGTTGAATATCGGTGCAAGGTACAAGTGCCAGATACTGGGGATAAAAAATATCGCTGATGAATTCGCTTCAGATGAAAATCCGCAACAGACAATTATCGCCCCGCCAGCGGATGAAATAATAAGACAGGGTAATATACTGATTGTTCTGGGTAAAACTACAGCTATCGAAAGAATGGAGAGACTCGGTTAATCAGAATTCAAAAATCATCCCTTCAGTAGCAAGGTCAACTTCAAGACCATCATTAACCTTTCTGTTAACACTTATATAGGTCCGGGCATTTGAAATGACACTGTTCAGTTTTTCATCATCATAGTTAGGATCATGGTGAAAAAGAATCAGCTTCTTAACATCATATTTTGCAGCGATATCAATAGCAATGGATGCCGAAGAGTGCCCCCACGAAATTTTATCTATGAGAGATTCCTGAAAAGTATATTGCGCGTCAAAAAGAACAATATCAGCACCGGTGAAAAGCGGTTCATAGGTATGGATGTGATCTATTTCATTGATGCTGAATTCACAGTCGCTGGTGTACACAAAAACGCTTTCCCCCTCCTCTATCCTGATTCCGAAGGCATTACCGGGATGAGGCATCATTTTGGTGAATATCTTTACATCATTGATATAAAATGTTTCATCCTGATTTACTTTAAAAAACCGTTTTGATGCCTGCATATTATCAAAAGTAACCGGAAAATGGGTATCTGCCTGCTGATAATCAATTCTTTCCTTAAGATCTTCAAGCGGGGAATAAAAGTTGAATCTGTTGCCTTTTATATAAAACGGTCCGAAAAAAGGTATTCCCTGGATATGATCCCAGTGAGTATGGGTCATGAAAATATTAGCTATACCGGCTCCTTTGCCGAATTCTCCGGACATGAGAGTGCGCCCCAGCTGCATAAGCCCTGAACCGCAATCTATTATAATCAGCTCACCAGACTCTGTTCTGACTTCGATACATGTCGTATTGCCGCCGTAAGTCCCTTTTATATACTGCGGCAGTTTATTCACGAAGGAAACAACAGCCTCTTCAGAGGAGATATCTCCGGGCTTTGCAAAAGTAAGAGCCTTGATAAGCTTCTGCTCAATTGTTTCAGAACTGAGAGGGGTTGGAATAGATCCCCTTACTCCCCAGAGTTTAACCTTCATATATCTCCTGTCCCTTTTACTTATCTGCTTTTAGTGAAAATGATTCATTTAAATCGGTTATAGAG
>DINC01000330.1:12569-12821 GCA_002425885.1 Spirochaetia bacterium UBA5550
GCATGAAAATTAATTGATTCGATATGCAATCTGATAGATTTAGTTCAAAGATCAAGAAATAATCCCGCTCCTGAAAAAAACTTGACATCAGGTAAACTTCGACATTATTACATTACTCAATTTTAAATAATCTCCAGAGTCACACAAAATTTTTCATAAATTAACAGGATAGGAAATGAAGTTTTCAAACAGAATTTTACAGGTAAAGCCATCACCTACTATGGCAGTAACAGCAATGGCAGCGCAGCTTCA
>DINC01000330.1:12831-18474 GCA_002425885.1 Spirochaetia bacterium UBA5550
GTGTTGATATTATAGGTTTCGGCTCAGGTGAACCTGATTTTGACACACCTGATCACATTAAACAGGCTGCCATCAGAGCAATAGAAGCCGGGAAGACAAAATATACCCCTGTTGGCGGAATCCCGGAACTTAAAGATGCCATCGTGCAGAAATTCAAGCGTGATAACAATCTTCAGTATAAAAGATCTGAAATTATCGCAAACTGCGGCGGTAAACACTCATTTTACAGCCTTATGCAGATTATGCTGAATGAAGGTGATGAAGTCATAATTCCTTCACCATACTGGGTATCCTATCCTGATATGGTTAAGCTCGCTGGAGGGATCCCTGTATTCCTTGAAACAGGTTCAGACACAGGTTTCAAATTTTCACCGGAACAGCTCGCTTCAAAAATCACACCAAGGACAAGAGCTGTTGTAATAAACTCTCCATCGAATCCCACAGGCGCAGCTTACACAAGGGATGAACTTGCGGCCTTTGCAGCAGTGATTGAAAAAACTGATGTAATTCCGATTTCTGATGATATTTATGAAACAATAATATATGACGGATTTAAATTTTTCAACATCGCGAATATCTCCGACGCAATGAAAGAGAGAGCAATTGTTCTCAACGGTATATCAAAAACTTATGCAATGACCGGCTGGCGAATCGGCTACACTGCTGCCAGTGAAGATATTATTAAAAAAATGGATATAATACAGGGACAGTCAACTTCGAATCCCACAACTATCTCACAATGGGCCGCAATTGAAGCACTCACAGGCGATCAGACAGTCCTTGCCAATATGCTTGAAGCTTTTGACAGAAGAAGAAATTTCGTTATTGATGATCTTAACACAATACCCGGAATTTCATGCTATAAACCGGAGGGAGCTTTCTACGCATTTCCCAGGGTTTCAGGCATATATGAATTAAAGGGCTGGGGAAAAGTCTCCGAAAAATATAAAGATACATATAAATCATCAAGTCTAAGTGCGTACCTCATGGAGGAAGCAAGAACAGCTGTTGTACCGGGAATCGGGTTCGGTTCTGACGATTACATCAGAATTTCATTTGCCACCTCAGATGTGAAGCTTAAAGAGGGCCTCAAAAGAATAAGAGAAGCTGTTGAGAAACTCTGTTAGATTCCGGATACAAGCGGTAACGCTTTATTATAAAAACTAAGGGGGGTAATTCATGAAATTCAAAATCCTGCTTTACATTCTCGGCAAAAAACTCATAAAAAAAGCCGGTAAGGATGCAGATTTCAAGAAGAAAGTTTCAGAAAAAAACTGTATTGTTCAGATTAAAACTGCTGATAACAGCAAAGGTAGGTATTATACCTTCAGTAATGGCTCAATTACATCAACAGGCGGTATTGCTGATAGTCCTGCAGTTTCTCTTACATGGAAAGATGCTGCAACAGCATTTGACGCTATGAAATCCGGAAAAACAATGGAAGCACTTCAGANNAAGCTTGAAGGCGACGGAGCAACAGCTCTCTGGTTTGCAGGCATAGCAAAAGAAGCCAAGTAATTTTTAATATCTTTTTCTAAAAAAGCCGTCAGAAATCTGACGGCTTTTTTATTACATGAATGTTGATATATACCCGGCAGTATTGATTACAAGCATTATGCCTGTAAGTAAAAGAATTATACCGGTTACCACCGCAGGCATCAGATAAATAATAAATGCCCTTCCAAAATCTATAGTATGCATTTCAGAAATAGACTGAACTATGATAAGAATANNGCCAGATGAAACATGCCAATGAAAATAATACATAAAAAAACAGAGGGACAAAATCCCCCACTATAAAAGGATAAGCAGCAGGAAGAACGAACAGAGTTGGAAGCATAGAAAAATTCATCAGCGTAAGAAGTTCTCTTATATTTCCTTTCAATCCTGAAAACTGCGCAACAACATCAACCAGTGATGTATAAATCAGTATTTTAATAAAAGTGAAGAGAAAAACAAGAATCCATCCGTAACTTATCTTGTAGTAAAAAAATGCTGATTCACGCCCGAGAAGAGAAAGAAGAAGAATCCCCGAAAGTGACACAAAAAGTGGTACTATAAAACTTATCCAGAAAGCGTCAGGGTCTTTCTGTTTAACTCTTCTATATAAAGCCCTGGGATCAATGAGAGAATAGAGAAAAAAATCCGCCCATGCCAGTGATCTGAATTTTTCGAGATTCATTGCATATACCTGTACTCAAGTTTATAAACAGGATAAAGAATCTCACTTCCGGGGATATTCCCGCCTCCAAGTATTCCGTTGATCCTGCCGAATATTTCATTAAAGGGAGAGGAGCCCTCTTCATAAACAGGTGAATCTTCATCAAGTCCGGCAAGCTCTCTTGCTTTCATGATCGCATCTTCAAATGTTCCGTTCTGATCTACAAGTTTGTTTTCAAGAGCTGTTGAACCGCTCATCACTCTACCGTCAGCGATCTTCATTACATCACTTTCACTCATATTCCGGCCTACAGCAATATCTTTGACGAATTTCCCGTAGGATGAATCTATCATCTCCTGCAGCAGAGCCCGTTCTTCACTGGTCATATCTCTGTGGGTTGCAAGAATATCTTTATACTTCCCGCTTTTAATAACATTCATCTGAATACCGAATTTATCAAAAAGCCTTCTAAGGTTTGGAGAAAAAGCGATTACACCGATTGAACCTGTTACAGTTCCGTAATTTGCAACAATATGATTGCATGCTGCTGCAACATAATAACCACCGGATGCAGCAACATCACCCATTGACGCAACTACAGGGATATTTTTTTTCCGGAGTTTCATTACTTTTTCATAAATCTCCTGTGTAGCTGCCACTGTCCCGCCAGGTGAATTTATTCTGATTACTACAGCTTTAATGCTGCTGTCTTTAGCAAGATCGTCAAGGCGTTTAACTATAGATTCAGCACCTCCGGGTAAACTGAAAGGCCCTGATGGAGAAGATAATTCGATTGGGCCTTCAACACGGACAATGCCCACACCAGCACCGGTATCAGGCATAACAAATTTTATTTCGCGGGAACGTTTCTCTTCGATCTTGAAGCTGATGTCAACAATTGCAATAACAGCAACAAGTATAAGCATGGCAAGAATTGCCACTGTAAGTTTTCTCTCTCTTTCCATATATCATCTCATGTATGTGGTATAATACTGATTATATTATAATTAATATGGAGGTATAATGTCAATCTAATATTCGTAAGCGCCGATGGAGGGGGTTGTTGAATGAAAGGTTTTACCGGAATAATCCGTAGCAACGCCTGTACCTGAAGCTCCTTTTGTTATACACGGAGAACCGGACAATAAATCAAAATTACAGCCTGATGCATTTACAAACAGAGGGTCAGACGTTATATTACTTCCATTGTTATACCCCCAGTCAGTTAGTGTGTTATAATATTCCGGAGAAGATATGGTGCCATGAGCGATAAAACTATTACATTCCCTGAAACAATTATTATTAATTATATATCCGGCAAATGTCGTAGAAAAAATCTGCAAACGTTCAGTTGATGCATAAAAAATATTGTTCTTTAAAACAGGTGTTCCTTTAAAAGATGTAACAGACAAAGCTACAGTCGAGTTATCATAAAAAGTATTATGATACAATTCAAAAATATNNCTTATCAACATTATAACCGAAACCTATTGTATTCAGATAGAATAGAGAAGATGAAATTTTTATTTTCAGAGTTGTAGCTCCCTGTATATCATAAGCCGCGACTCCATATCCGTTTGAAGTGAATCCGGATCTGTTTATCAGCACAACATCAGTATTCCCTGAAATAAAAATTCCTGTCTGGTTTGAATCTAAAAAACATCGGTCCACTGAAACTCCGGAAATTGTACCTGCACCTGAATCTGCTGCTGTTTTTATACCACGCCCTTCGTTTCCGTATCTTATACCGCTGAATCCTGCACCGCAGTCACTGATTGTATTATTTATAACAGAGACGTCATAAATCGAACTACCGGTTTTACCGCCATTTGAAAGAACCGCTATTTCAATACCTGCAAATCCGCATTTGGATATTGTATTACCGGTAAAAGTGAAGCCTGAAGCAGACTGGTTGTTATCATAAGTCTGAGGGGTTATTCCGGAATCAAAAATGTCAGTAACAGTACAATCTGTCACCGTACAGTCTGATGATGAATTACCGAATTCAATGCCGTTACCTGCCTGTAAAGTATCGATAAATGCTCCGCCGCACATTTCTATTCTGCAAGTATCAACTGTTATATTATCAGAGTTTTCAAAGTGTATCCCGTGAAGGCTTGCCTGTCTTATATGAATATTCTTAATTTTGATATACGATACATTATTACCATGTATACCAAAATATCTTCTGCTCAGGCGGACAGTTTTTCCAGATGGATCACCATATATCTGGATCTTCCCTGATGAATCAATAGTATATTGCCCGGTGCCTGGTGTTCCGATTGTAAAATTCTGAATTACATTATTAACAGTTACATTTCCCCTGCCTGTAGTTGCAGTGGGAGATAAAGTATTTGAGAACACACTTCCGTCTGAAGTAACCCATGAGCTAACAATCTCACTCCCGTCAATAACCGGATCAGCCCCCGTACCATAAGCACCAATGACAATGGGATCACCGGATCTGCCGGATGAATTTACAGTTATCTGCTCCTCAAGCACAGTGCCGCGTTTAATGAGATACTCCGCTCCAGGTTCAAAATTAATTCCGCTGAGTGTTTTAAACGGTGAATCCAAGGTACCTGTACCATTATCAGATACTGAGGGGTCAATATAGTATACTGCATTATTTACACCGGAATCCCCGCCGCCCCCTCCGCATGAAAAAGATAGAAATAAAAGAAATATAGAAAGATGAAAATATCTCATATGTCTCCTTTACAACAAGAGTAAAACGAAATTAGATACAACTCTCTATTTGTAAAGATATAAAAACCATTACAAAAAAATAATTCTGACCGGCTGGTCAATTTAAAATATCAGAACAACTTCAGCATTGCATGGATTAATTTCGGTAGGATTTGATAAACTGACAGATGTGATCAGCATGGATTTACAGCATAAATAAAATCACCTGACAGAGGGAACCATAAGCCGGATTCTGTTTAAGCAGCTATCTATCTTGTGCGGATGTTACCATACGCATCTTTGCGGCCTACCCTCAGCCACGGGCGGGCAGCCCTTGGCGGCTGACTACTTGGCCTTGCATCGGATGGGGTTTACACTGCCGCATCCCTTACGGTCTGCGCGGTGAGCTCTTACCTCGCCATTTCAACCTTACTGCCTCATCCCCCTTACAAGGGTGAGGTGAGCGGTATATTTTCTGTTGCACTTTCCATCGCCTCACGGCGCCCGGGTGTTACCCGGCATCCTGCCCTATGATGTCCGGACTTTCCTCACTCCCCCTGCGGGGTCGCGCAGCTGCACGTTTCCCTCTGTCAGCTGATTTTATTTCTGCATATACCTGAAAAAAGGCTGCATAAATTTCTCTACTCTAATCCGCTATTCACTGAATCGTGTCAATGACATTTGTTAGACCTGAGAACTTTTTGTACTTATCATCATTAGCTAATTCATCAGTTTAATCAGTTTCTAATTATTTTTTGACTCTTTTAAAATAGATAATTTCTTTAAAAATTACA
>DINC01000331.1:0-1265 GCA_002425885.1 Spirochaetia bacterium UBA5550
ATGTCAGTTATGATACGGAGCTTGAATTCAAACGATTAATAATTAAAGATCAGCTTAGACGGGTTGCTAATATAAAAGAAGAAGATATCCCCGTTATTAAAACTATTTCAGATAAAAGATACGGCTACAGGAGTCATACGAGATTTAATTGCGCAAATGATATTAAAGGTTTTTTCAAAAAAGGGACTAATGAAATTGTCGGATTTCCGGATAAGGGCTGCCTTCTTCTGTCTGAAGAACTCAACAAAAGTATCAATGAACTCGAAAAAAAAGACACAAAAACAGAGATAAAAGCAGCATCCGATTTTAATTCGATTATTCATTTCAGCGATGATAGTTCTTCTTCTGAAATTATCGAATATGCAAATGATTTATACTATCACAGAGATATAAACGGTTTCTTTCAGGCTAACCGGTACCTCCGGGATAAAATGATTCAGCAGGTAGTAGAGCTATCCTGCACAGACAAAAAAAGTACATTTCTCGATATATGTTCAGGCTGTGGTTTTTTTACACTACCCCTTGCCGGAATTTCAAAACATGGTTACGGCTTCGATGTCGATTCCGGCAGCATCAGTTATGCGAAAAAAAATGCAATGCTGAATAAGATAAACAATTTGAATTTTTATAAACTTGCTGAATCTGAAATAAAACCTCACCTCTACAATCCCGATGTTGTAGTAATTGATCCGCCAAGAAGCGGGCTTTCAAAAAAAGGGAGACATACTGTTAACGCGATTAATCCGCCCTGTATAGTTTATGTATCCTGCAATCCCTCCACATTCTCCCGGGATCTTAAGGATTTTATGAAAAACGGTTATAAGCTTAATAAACTTATTTTCATTGATATGTTTCCTTGTACTTATCATATTGAGGTAATTTCACAACTTGTGAAATTATAGATGACCGTATAATATCAGATTAATTAACCTCGCGACAAAATATGATCCCACAAGCAGAAAGAAAGGGAATGATGCAATTATTCCAAGAAACTCCTTTGGTTGAACAATGCCCGGTTCATAAACTTTTTTTCCGAAAAAATTTATACTATAAAACTCNNAATAATAAAGAAAAGTATTATTCCTGAAACGATCCACAGTATGAATTTAAGATTTATGCTGTAAACATCACCGGGATTTGTTATTGCAGTGATGCTGACGAGAACCATTAGAACAGTGTTAATTATAAATGTTCCCAGGAGGGATTTGAAATAATTCTCGGATTTATTGGATAGATATAGAGCTATGAGAAGAAACTGGAAGCAG
>DINC01000331.1:1274-5711 GCA_002425885.1 Spirochaetia bacterium UBA5550
AGAAGGCAAATGCCAATGTTATTAATAATAGTGTAATCAACATTTCTTTATAACCGGTCTAATTATTTACCACAAAGCTTACCGGTTGTCAAGAAAACTATTATTAAGCTTACCCCCTATTGCAATCTTTTAAGCAATTCCAGCGCTTCCTGATTACCCGGCTCTCCTTCAACAGCCTTTTTCGCGTAGAAATGCGCCAGCTTTAATTTATTATTTCTGATATAATAATTTGCCATTCTGAGATTTGCCCTGGAGTGAAGAGGCTGAAGTTCAAGCACTTTCTGATACCTGTCCCGTGCATCCTCCTCGTTTCCGCTACCCTGTTCAAGTCCTCTGTAATAAAATTCAGCGAGAAGAAAATTAACGTCAACTGACACAGGATTAATTCTGAGAGCCTCACGGCAGTAGCCGATACCCTCTTTCCTGAATTTTACTTTGTTTGCAGGTATATTATAGTTATCATAAGTTTCAATAAATCTTACTTCAGCAAGAGTTTTAAGCAGTACATATTTATCTTCGTTATCATAAAGCCTGTCTTTGAACTTATATGCTTTATATAATTCAGCATAAGCAAAGTTATAGACCATGTCTTTATAATATATCAGCCCGAGCCCAAGGTGTGGCGCCGGGTCTCCCGGATCGCTTTCGATTGCTTTTTTATAATGAGCAATAGCTTTCCCGTTATCACCTGAACGGATGAAATAATCGCCACGTGATTTTTCGATATAAGAATCATTTCTTCCGGAATTCATTGCCAACTGAACAACCCTGTAACCGGCATTGCTCAATTTACAATTTCCGTAACCGATAAGCATATCACCGAATGTTTTATTATTAAAAACGTATTTAACTTCAATTTTAGATACCACAATATTATTCGGATCAATGACATACATCATATTTGTCGGGAAAACATTTTCCGATGTAAAAAGCCTTACTGTTGCTTTTGTTTTTTCATGAGAGCTCTCAGATAAATCATTCTCTGCCAGTTCCTCGCTTGATGAGAGAGAAAGCACCTTCCCCATAACCGTTGCGTCTTTCCCTGCTTTGTCATTATGATTAAAGAATATCTTTGTTTTTACAGTGCTTTCTTCATATTTATACAAAGCATAAGACCTGCCATGTGAAGTAAAAAGAATTATGATAGAGGCTATAACTATTTTTTTCATGTCTATTTTAGTATCCTGGCTGGATTCAGGGGTACTATCCCCTTACGTATTTCAAAATGAAGATGTGCGCCTGTGGTGGCTCCTGTCTTCCCGGACAGAGCTATCTTCTGCCCTTTCTTAACAGTTTCATCAACCTCCACAAGGAGTTTACTGTTATGGGCATATACTGTTATATAATTATTCTTATGCTGAACTACAATAAGGCTGCCATAGGCGTCTTTCCAGCCGCTGAATATAACCTTCCCTTCACCCGCGGCCCTGACAGGGGTACCTATCTCAGCGCCTATATCAAGGCCGCAATGAAATGTTTTTTCACCTGAAAATGGATGTTTTCTATAACCGAATCCTGACGTGATCGGGCCGCGCAAAGGCCATGAAAGACAAAGTTTCTGATTTTTATCTTCAGAGTTTCGGGGAGCGGTTTCTCTTTCTTTGTTTTCAGTAATTACTGTTCTATCAGATTTTTTTAAGGCTACAGTTTTTGTTTTTTCAGAAGTTTTTATATGCTCACGTACAGGTACCGGTATTATCTTCTCTTCAGCTCCGGGAATAAAGATAGAACGGCCTGCAATTATTTTCTTTCCATCTATATTATTATGTTCGGCAATTTTTTCGATGTCTGTATTATATCTGTCAGCTATAGAAGTTAAAGTATCACCCCTCTTAATTTTATACTGCACACCGGTTCTGGATGGTATTAACAGCAAATCATTCTCACGGATAATCCCTTTTAATGAAATATTATTTATCGAAGTAATTACTGACGAAGTGACTCCATGCCTCTTTGCTATTTTCCATACGCTGTCATTCTTTTTCACCTTGTATTCGATAAGATGCCATCTGCTGTCTCTCTTTCTTAAATCACTAAGAGTATTTTTGTTTACGGTTTTAGCTTTATTTTTTTTGTCAGATTTAAACAGTGCATCACTGAATGTATCATCAAACATTATCTCTCCTGATAATGACTCCTCAGATTCACTTTCAGGATCGGGATGAGATTCCATCTCAAGATTATTTATTATATAGGAGTTTCCGATGGGATCACCAGTTTTGCCATTGTTTTTAGCATACAATGAAACAGATGAAATGAGGAATAATAGAGTAATTACAGCTTTAATANNATATTCATTTTCATACTTATAAAATCGGAAAAATGAATACAATTCTTTAGAAATGCTTTGCGGAATATCTCAGTCAATTCCTGTATTTAGCTTTCCAGTCAACTCCCTTTCGATCCAGATAGGCCTCAAAATCTTTACATGAACTGAAATATTCAATATAAGGAGAATCAAAAAACTCACAGTCACCCTCAGATGTGCCATGTTCCCGGCAGATTGAAGGCCTTTTAGCATAAATCGTACATTTTTTTTTAGAACTCTGAAATTCACAGGGTGTCCTGAACTCCACATGCCAGTTTTTATCATGATCTATAAATACATTAACATTCTGATGTGCAAGATACCATCTGATTATATCATAATCTTTTTTAGCTTTAGGTTTATCAATTTCAATTGCCACATATCCGCAGCATTTCCCTCCGCATTCGTCGCAGGGTGCTTTATAATTATTTGCCATAGTTTTTCCTTAATTTTCAGGGTATGCTGTTCAGTGCAGGCCTTATATAATCGAGTATATCTGAAGAACTCATTGAATCAGTCTTATGTTTTTCTGAGTAAATATCAGCGCACAAACCATGAATAAAGACTCCGGCTGAGACTGCTGTAAGCGTATTATCAATCCTATTAATATATGCGCCGATTATCCCGGACAGAATATCTCCTGAACCGGCTGTAGCAAGAGCTCTGTTGCCTGTTGTATTGATACAGACATTTTCTCCGTCCGAAACTATTGTAGCAGGGCCTTTAAGTACTGTAATACAGCCTGTATATTCAGCAATCATTTTGCAGGATTTAAGTCTGTTTTTCTTAATCTCCTCAAGGTTTAAACCGGTAATACGTGAAGCTTCCATAAAATGCGGTGTAATAAGCCATTGTATGTCCGTTGAGAGACTTTTCTCTTTTAGGTAAAATGCAAGATGATACAAACCGTCTCCGTCAATCAATACATTCCTGATGCTGCAATCTGAGGCACATTCGATGACAGAGTTAAATACCGATTCCGGATATGCGTCACGTCCGAGGCCGGGGCCGATTATGAGCGTTGTATAATTTTTTGCTTTCAGTAAGTTAACAACAGATTTTGTGTCAATTTTGACCGGAAGAGCTACCGTCATGAGTTCAGGAATTTTACCGGCAATTATACTTCTTGATTCATCAGTTGTTGCCAGAGTGACAAGTCCGGTACCGGTTCTGAACATTGCAGCAGCTGTAAGCATTGCTGCGCCCTCCATCCCTGTTAATCCTCCGATAATCAGAGTATTTCCTTTATCCCCTTTATGTATATCATCAGATTCTGGAGTAAACCCGACTCTGCTCATAAACAGGTGATCAATGAGTTCAATTTTCAGATCATTATTTCCGGTAAGGAGCGCGGGAAAACCGATGTCAGCAATAATCAGTTCACCGCAGTAATCTTTACAGGGATATGTTACGAGAGATATTTTCGGAAGCCCCATTGTGATTGTATAATCCGCCTTCACTGCCGCTCCTGAGGGAGCTTCACCGTCTGACGAGAGGCCGCTCGGAATATCAACAGCCAGAACCATTGAAGATGAACTGTTGATCCTGTTTATAACTTGTAATGGTATCCCGTGGAGGGTACCCTGAAAACCTGTTCCTGTAAGTGCATCAATAACAAACGCGCCTTCACGAATAGATAAAGTATCTATGCTGCTTTCATTAATGTATTGTATGTTTAGTTCAAGTTTTTCACAGATTTCAAGAAATAGCAGGGATGTGGGGGTAATCTTTTCTCTGACTCCTGTAATATAAATCACAGGATTATATCCGTAGTTTTTAAGGTACCACGCAGCGGTAAATCCGTCACCGCCGTTGTTACCTGTACCGCAGAATATATCAACTTCATTAGTTTCAATATTATTAAGAATATAATCAGCAACAGCTTTTCCGGCGTTATTCATCAGAAAGGCGCCCGGTATAGAATACTCCTCAATGGATATTCTGTCTATTTCCCTCATCTCTGAGGCTGTTACAACTTTCATAAATCACTGCCACTTAAAGACCTGAAGAGTATCATTGTGAACATGATATGAATAGACCACACCGCTTTCATCAGTTATTATTTTGGTAAAGATGCTGCTGGTATCGAATTCAACTCTTACATTATTTATTACATTTCCATCCATATT
>DINC01000329.1:0-1777 GCA_002425885.1 Spirochaetia bacterium UBA5550
AATGATGCTGAAAACCATTGAATGGTTTGAAAAAAAGGGTCTGAAAAAAGTGAAAGAGGACTTTCATAACAGGACCTGGCCGGAAGATTTCGTAGAGTTTCAGAAACAGCATAAAATTTTCGCAAAACTCCTGACCCCCGCAGGATACGGTGCAGCTGATAACAGATGGGATACTTACAGGATATACCACTGGGCTGAACTTATGGGTTTTTATGGTATTGCTTACTGGTATGTGTGGGACGTTTCACAGCTTGGTATATGCCCTATATGGATGGGTAGTAATGAAGAGGCTAAACACAAGGCTGCAAAGCTTCTTGAAGAGGGACATGTATTCGCATTCGGCCTTTCTGAAAAAGAGCACGGTGCAGACATCTATTCAAGCGACATGATGCTCTATCCGCAGGGTGACGGTACATATAAAGGGAATGGCGACAAGTATTATATCGGAAACGGCAACAAGGCAGCAATGGTTTCCACATTTGCAAAAATTGCCGACAGCGATGACTATGTATTCTTCTGCGTCGATTCAAGGCATCCTAATTACGAGTGCGTGCAGAACACAGTTGCACACCAGAACTATGTTTCTGAATATGCAGTACATGATTATCCGATAACAGAAGCTGATATAACAGAGAAAGGCCCTAAAGCATGGGACAATATGCTTAACACTGTTAACGTATGTAAGTTCAACCTGGGACCTGGTGCCGTGGGTATTGCAACACATGCTCTCTATGAAGCAATTGAACATGCTGCTAACAGGAATCTTTACGGCAAATATGTAACAGATTTCCCGCATGTTAAGAATCTTCTCACAGATTCATTTCTCAGAATATGCGCGATGAAACTCTTCAACCTGAGAGCTGTTGACTATATGAGAACAGCTTCCAAGGAAGACAGAAGATATCTCCTCTATGATCCTCTCTGTAAAATGAAAGTTACAAGGGAAGGTGAAGAGGTAATCAATCTTCTGTGGGATGTAATTGCTGCTAAAGGTTTTGAGAAAGATCCTTATTTCGAAATGGCAACACAGGAGATCAGGATGTTTCCGAAACTTGAGGGAACAGTTCATGTTAACATGGCTCTTGTTGTTAAGTTCATGACAAACTATTTCTTTAAACCTGCGGAGTTCCCTGTTATTCCTCAGTGCGGCGGAGCGGAAAATGATGCGTTCCTCATGGATCAGGGCCCCACAAGCGGTCTTGGAAAGATTCAGTTCCATGATTATAATATTGCATACAACAGCGTGAATCTCCCTAACATTAATGTTCTTAAGGAGCAGATTGCTGTATTCAAGGAGTTTCTTGCAAAAGCTACTCCGACAGCAGAGCAGAACAAAGATATTGATTATCTGCTTGCGATGGGTGAGCTTATGACAGTTGTTGCTTACGGGCAGCTTATTATTGAGAATGCACCTGTTTACAAAGTTGAAGATGATCTTCTTGATATGATTTTTGATGTTCTCGTTAGAGATTTTTCAAAATATGCTGTTCAGCTTTATCAGAAGAAGAGCAACACACAGGCTCAGCTTGATTTCTGCATTAAGATGATAAAGAACCCGGTTGCTGACACAGAGAAGTTTAAACGAGTTTGGGAAAAATATGTATATCCTCTCAAAGATGAATATAGAATGAATCCCTGATTTGTCTGATAAATAGTAAATAAAAAAAACCGCTTCGAAAGGAGCGGTTTTTTTTTGGTTTTGTATGACATAGACATTATATTTTTTATCTGAATCAGCTATTCGGATTTATAAATCTGAATATGAAACGCATGTTTG
>DINC01000329.1:1799-3712 GCA_002425885.1 Spirochaetia bacterium UBA5550
ACAGAGGTTGTTAGATAACATCTGTTTTTTATTGGTTTGAACTTTTCGAGGTTTATTATAAGTTAAAGGAGTTCGTTATGAGCATACTACTTAATCCCAAGAAGTACAGAGACAGGGGCTATCCCGATGAAAGATCTAAAGAGATCATGCTCAAAACCATAGAATGGTTTGAGAAAAAGGGCCTTGCAAAACAGAAAGAAGCTTATCACAACAGAGAATGGTGTGAAGACTGGCAGAAGTTTGTAACAGAGGAGAGAATTTTTGAAACAATTTTCCTCCCTAAAGGTTATGGAGAAGATCCGAACCAGTATTACAGCACATATAGAAATTATGAATTTTCTGAAATATGCGGATTCTACGGCGGAGCTTACTGGTACACATACCACGTATCAACTTTAGGACTCGACCCTGTTCTCCTCGGAGATAATGAAGAAGCTAAACACAAAGCTGCTGCAAAACTGAAGCAGAATGCATTCTGCGCATTCGGCCTTTCTGAAAAAGAGCATGGAGCTGACATATACTCTTCAGAGATGAAGCTCTACCCGAAAGGTGACGGAACATATGTTGCAAACGGAAGCAAATACTATATAGGTAACGGTAACGTTGCAAGCACAGTAACTGTTTTCGCGAAGTTTGCTGATTCAGATGAATATGTATTCTTCGTTGTTGATTCTGCTCATCCGAATTATGAGTGTGTGAAAAACGTAATCGACGCTAATCAGCAGTATGTTGCTGAATTCGCTCTTCATGATTATCCCATCACAGAAGCGGATATAATTTCAAGAGGGCCTAAAGCATGGGATGACATGCTTAACACAATCAATATATGTAAATTCAATATCGGTTCAGGTGCAACAGGAATTGTTACACATTCACTTTATGAATCACTGAACCATGCGTATCACAGACAGCTTTATGGAAAGAGGGTAACAGAATTCGCTCATGTTAAGAGACTCTTCTCTGATGCATGGCTCAGAATTATGGGTATGAAACTTTTCGGACTCAGGGCAACCGACTATATGAGGATCGCCAATGAGAATGACAAGAGATACCTGCTGTTTAACCCGATCATGAAGATGAAGGTTGCTATCCAGGGTGAGAAAGTTCATGAACACCTTTTTGATATTATCGCTGCAAAAGGTTTTGAAAAAGATATGTATTTTGAGCAGGCTGTTTCAGAACTTATAGGTTTCCCGAAACTTGAAGGTACACGTCATGTAAACATGGCTCTCATCGCCAAGCTTATTCCGAGCTATATGTTTATGCCTGGCCAGTTCGAGGAGATCGGAAGGATTACTGACAACAGAAATGATGACTTCATGTTTAAGCAGGGGCCGACTAAAGCTTATGCGAAAACAAAGTTCCACGATTACAACCCGGCATACCAGAGCCTTGCACATCTGCCGAACGTGAAAGTATTCATGGAGCAGATCCAGGCATACAAGGAGTACCTCATGGTATCAGGCCAGGATCTTATGAAGCAGATGATGGAGTTCGATTACCTCCTTGCTGTGGGTGAACTCTTCACAATGGTTGCTTACGGGCACCTGATCATTGAAAGCGCAAAGATTGAAAAGATCAGCGATGCTGTAATGAACCAGATGTTCGATCTCTTCGTCAGAGATTTTTCGGCATTCGCGCAGGAGCTCTATGGAAAGCCGCACAATTCAGACGCGCAGCTTGAAAAGATAGAGAAGATGTTTAAAAGGCCTGTACCGAATAAAGAGGAGTTTGAAAAAGTTCTTCAGGAAGAGGTTTACAGCCTTGTTGATGTATATCACCAGAATCCCTGATTCTGATTATATATTTAATTTTAGCTGAATTAAAAATCCGGAGAGGTCCTGCTAAAGGGTCTCTCCATTTTTTTTAGATGCGTTTTTTACTCTGCTTCAGGATATTTTTCCCGTATTGAT
>DINC01000329.1:3780-13235 GCA_002425885.1 Spirochaetia bacterium UBA5550
CTTCAAAGAAAACTTCAACGATCTCAGGATCAAATTTTCTTCCGGAAAGTTCTGTTATCTCCTTAAACACCTCTTTCTCCGCCCATGACTCCTTGTAAACACGCCTTGAGGAGAGTGCGTCATAAACATCCGCAAGCGCTGTTATTCTTCCGAATAGCGGAATCTCATCACCCTTCAGCGGCAGAGGATTCCCCTCAAAATCTTTTTCCAGGGCAAGTCCTGTGGCAAGGTCTATTCTGCCGGGGTAACCCGTTCCGTCCCAGTTTTCATGATGAGTAAGAGCAACTTCCCTTGCAGCTTCATCAATCTTTGACTGCGCATCAATGAAAATCCTTGCACCCTGATATGTATGGGATTTCATAATTTCAAACTCCTCCCTTGAAAAGCGTGCAGGCTTTTTTAAAATCAGGTCAGAAATTGCGACTTTCCCTATATCGTGAAGCATGGCCGCCATTCTGAGAGTATCCCTGTTCTCCTGAATCTCCTCAGCCGATTTGCCGTGATGTTTGGCCCAGAGTTCGTACATCTCAACAGAATACGATGCAACGCGGTTAACATGTGCCCCTGTCTCCTTCGGATCACGAAGTTCAGCCATCTGTATCATCCGGAGAATCAGTGCCCGTGTCATCTGCGCCTTCTGTATAACCATGCTGGCCATACCTGCGAAGTGATTCACATAAAGCATATCCTCATCTGAAAAACCGATTATTTCTTCACAGGTGTTCTTAGGGTTGATTATCTGCATAACACCCAGAATATCATCACGCTCATTCTTCAGAGGGATTGTCATGACAGATTTTGTCCTGTACGAGGCTTTCTCGTCAAAGGATCTGTCGAACCCGTATGGTTTACCCTGGATTGAATAAACATCCTGCTCCACAAGAGTTTCACCTGTCATTGCCGCGTAACCTGAGAGAGACTTCTGTGTAATAGGGAGGCTGAAGCTTGAATAGATCAGCTTTTTCCCCTTTGGCAGCCGGGCGGAGAGTGTATCATTCTGTGCATGGGTAAACACAAGGCTCTCCCTGTTCTTTATGTAGATTGTCCCGGCATCAGCTCCGGCAATTTTACGCGTTTCAAAAAGTATACGCTCCAGGAGTATGTCAAGATCCTGTACTGTGTTTATATCTGAACCGAGTTTTATTATCTCTTTTAGTTTATCATTTTCTTTCATATTAGTAACCTGTTTATAATTTAATAAAAAAACGGGATGTTGTCATAAAGTTTTTAATAATAACATGCGATGCAGTTTTTAATAAAAAATTTTTAAAAAAAANNAAAAGGGGGTGATATTCGTATCATTAAGAGTTTTAAATTTTTTTCGGGAGTTTACTAATGACAAACGATCTGACTTTATCAGCTATTTATTTATCGATTCTCTCCTCACAGGCAAAACTCCGGTTATATGACAGTCTCTGGAGCGATCCGCGCGAGATTAAGTCTCAACTTAATAAAGCACAGTGTACAGTTCAGGATCATATAGCGGAAATTTACGGCAGAGAGCCTGCCTGCGCTTCAGAGGTCATTGCTGAGAGATGCCATAAGAAGAACATATCTGTCATACCTTTCCAGGATGAGAGGTATCCACCTCTGTTAAGAGAGATACACAGGCCTCCACTGATTCTTTATGCCAGAGGGGAGATCTCTAATGGAAAGATGATTTCAATTGTCGGCACGCGAAATTCGGACAGACTGAGTGAGGAGATAACATTGAAGTTATCTTCAACACTTTCAACTGCCGGTTACTGCATTGTAAGCGGAATGGCTTACGGAATAGACCGGTTCGCTCATCTCGGAGCACTGAATTCAGGAGGGTGTACAATTGGTGTGCTGCCGGGTGGAATTGATACGATCTATCCATATAGAAACAGAGATATTTATAGTATGATTGACGCTTCCGGAGAATCCTCTGTTATCTCCGAATATCCTCCCGGCATACAATCCGGGCAGAAATGGACCTTTGCACGAAGAAACAGAATAATAAGCGGAATATCTCCGGCTATAGTTGTTGTACAGGCCCCTAAAGGGAGCGGAGCTATGATAACAGCGCGTTATGCAATAGAACAGAACCGTGAGGTTTTTGTATGTCCGGGGCATGCTTTTGATGATAATTATGAAGGCTGCCATGATCTTATACGTGATGGAGCTTCAATAGTTTCGCGTGTTGAGGATATTTTATCTGTAATTGAACCGGGTTATGGCGAAGTAATAAGTTATTCAGATAAAGGAGGGGGCAGGGACACGTTTGATACTTCTGAAGTTCCTGTTAAACCGGAACTTAAAACTCCTGCAAAACCGGACAGGGCTGATTTTTCAGGTTATTCAGGTATTGAGAGAGAACTGCTTGAATCTATTGCCTCAGGCAATGCTGATATTGATAAATTTACACGAAACTCCTCCTGTTCGCCGGACGCAGTGCTTGGAGCAATAACTGTTCTTGAGATAGAGGGTGTTATTACAAGGAAGGGGAATACTCTGCTGCTGAAGTAATAATTCTGAATAAACACTGAGGCTTATAATCCGGAAAATTTGCATTTTTTTGCAACCTGAACATGATTTTTGATTCGTAAAGAATTATTTGACAAAAAGAAATCGATTCAGTNNCAGAATATACTATTTTTTATTGAATAACGTTAATTGCTGATATCTTGATAAATTTCCTCACAAAGTGGCTCTGAAGACATAAGAGATTTCAAAAAGATTTCAATGAAACATGAATAAATGATTAAATATGTTTATGTTTTTGATTAACTACTAAAAAACTGGAAAGGTTGGAATGGCAAAAAACATTAAACCTGATACTCTCGTCATTGTTGAGTCACCTTCAAAGGCAAAGACTATCAATAAATACTTAGGCAAGAATTANNTATTGATCTCCCGAAATCCAGACTCGCCATAGATATTGAGCACGGTTTTAAGCCGGAATATATAACTATAAGGGGTAAAGCAAAAATACTGAATGAGCTGAAAAAACAGGCGGGCTCTGTATCCAATGTACTTCTTGCAACTGACCCTGACCGTGAAGGGGAGGCTATATCATGGCATCTCTCCAATGCGCTTTCTCTTAAAAACAGTAACATAAAGAGGATCGAGTTCAATGAGATCACTGAGACTGCAGTGAAAGAGGCAGTTGCGCACCCCAGAGAGATAAATATTGATCTCGTTAATGCGCAGCAGGCAAGGAGGATACTGGACAGGATTGTAGGTTATTACCTGAGCCCTATCCTGTGGAAAAAGGTCAAGCGCGGACTCTCGGCAGGGAGAGTTCAATCAGCAGCTCTTAAAGTAATATGTGACCGTGAGGAGGAGATTGAGAAGTTTATCCCTCAGGAGTACTGGAGCATAGATGCTGAATGTTCACATGGCGGTAAGAACTTCACAGCTTCGCTCAGTCAGTTTAAAAATGAAAAAGTCAGGCTCACCAATAAAGCCGAAGTGGATACTGTCCTCAATGCTATTACAGATAAAAAACTTACTGTTTCAGAAATTAAAAAGCAGGAGAGGAGGAGAAAACCTCCCGCGCCATATATAACAAGCAGGATGCAGCAGGATGCTGCAAACAGGCTTGGATTCACTTCAAAAAAAACCATGATGGTGGCGCAGCAGTTATATGAAGGAATTGACATTACAGGCGCAGGCCCGGTTGGTCTTATAACATACATGAGAACTGACTCCACAAGGATCTCCGAAAACGCGATACATATGGCAAGGAGCTATATCTCGGAAAACTTCAAGCCGGAATATCTTCCTGAAACGCCGAATATTTATAAAGCAAAAAAGAATGCCCAGGACGCTCACGAAGCGATACGGCCATCTGATGTGCACCGGACTCCTGACTCAATAAAGGGGGACCTCTCACGTGACCAATACAGGCTTTATGATCTTATATGGAGAAGATTCGTTGCAAGCCAGATGACTGCGGAGGTCACTGAAACTTTAACAGTCAATCTGTCCTGTGAGGATTATAGTTTCAGAGCTAACGGGAACAAAGTACTGTTCTCCGGATTTACTGAGGTTGAGAAGCAGAGCAAATCTGAAAAGACCACTCTCCCTTCATTGAAGGAGAACGAGGTGATCGAAGTTTTTGTTATCAACCCTGAACAGCATTTCACAACACCGCCTCCAAGATACAATGACGCTTCACTGGTAAAATTTCTCGAAGAATCAGGTATCGGCAGGCCCTCCACTTATGCGCCGACAATTGACACTCTTCAGAAGAGATATTACATTACCCGCTCAGGGAAACAGCTTATCCCGACAATTCTCGGGAAGATAGTAAATAATATAATGTCCAATAACTTTTCATCACTGGTATCAGTAGACTTCACTGCTGAGATGGAAGAGAAACTTGATAAGGTTGAAAGCTCTGAAATAGACTGGGTAAATATGCTGGAGGAGTTTTATTCTCCATTCAAAGATCTTGTTGAACAGGCGGAGGATAACATCGAGGAGATGAAGGGCATCCTTGATGAAGAGACCGATTATGTCTGTGAAAAATGCGGCAGGAAGATGATGAAAAAGCTCGGAAGGTTCGGGTTCTTCCTTGCCTGTTCAGGGTTCCCCGAGTGCCGCAGCGCCAAGTCTCTCCCTCTCGGGAAATGTCCGAAGTGCGATGGAGATGTTGTAAAACGGGCATCATCAGGAGGGAAGGGCGCTTTTTACGGCTGCAGTAATTATCCGTCATGTGATTTTCTCACAAGGGAAGTCCCGTCAGAAAGGAACTGTCCCAACTGCGAAAAACTTCTCTTTGTTAAAAAGATTAAGGGGAGGGGGGAGGAGCTGAACTGCCTGAATCCGGATTGCGGCTTCAAGGTTGAACTTCTTGATGATTCCCCGGCCCCGCAGGAGGAGGAACAGGATAGCTGATGTTGGGAGCTGTTGATCTCTTTCTGGATTATCTTCTTGTTGAGAAGAACTGTTCTGAGAAAACAGCTGATCACTATCAGAGCGATCTGTTCCAGCTCAATGATTTTCTTTCGGGAAGAGTTCCTGAGCCATTTATCGGTTATTTTGAAATAGATACGGTTCTTGTAGATGGAGAACCGGATATCAATACTGTAACAGTAAATGATCTCCGCAGTTTCATGGAATTCTGCTTTGAGAGGGGACTGAAGAAATCCTCAATTGAACGGAAGATTGCCTCAATAAAATCATTCTTTATTTTTCTCTACAGGCGCGATTTAATCAGCAGCAATCCGTCGCGAAAATTAATCTATCCGAAAAAGGAATCCCGTCTCCCGAAATTCCTTTACCTGAAAGAGTACGAAGCCCTGATTCAATTCGACGTGAAAAATTTTTTTGACGCCAGAGACAAGGCGCTCATCTCACTGTTCTACTCAACAGGATGCAGAATTTCTGAACTCGCTGAATCTCTCCTGAAAGATCTATCCATTGATGAAGGTAAACTTAAGGTGCAGGGGAAGGGGCGTGTGGACCGTGTCGTTTTCCTCACTGATGAATCGGCTGAGATGATGAAAACTTATCTTAACGAGCGCAGAGCAAAATTCGGTTCCGCTGAGGGATACATCTTTGTTAATAAAAATGGTGATGGTATCTCTATCCGGGGAATGTATGATATAATAATAAAACGCGGTGCTGCTGCCGGGCTTTCACACAAATTAACGCCTCATACTTTGCGTCACAGCTTCGCTACAGAGCTTCTTAACCGCGGAGCTGATATCCGCGCTGTGCAGGAGATGCTTGGTCACAAAAGCATTTCAACTACCCAGATTTATACTCACACAACAAAAGCAAGGCTGAAAAAAATTTACGAGATGTATCATCCTCATGCCGAAAGGAGTGACAAGGAATAGCATCAGTTCATGGCCTTCGCTATTACTCCGCCGCAAAGAACGTCCCCTGATTCATCATAAAATACTGCACTCTGCCCCGGAGATATACCTGCTTCAGGTGCATCAAAGGTCGCAAGAAATTTGTCTCCATCCTTTTTTACTCTGCATGGCACCGGTCTCTGTGTTGACCTGCACTTGACAAAAGCAGCTCTCTCCTCCGCGATAATCTCTTTCATGTCATAAGAGTTCTCTGTTTCGATGTATTTTACGCAAAGCTCTTCACGCGGGCCTGCGATTATCCTGTTATTGACAGTATCAATTGCTGTAACGTATAGCGGATATGGAGCGGAGATCCCCATACCTCTGCGCTGCCCGATTGTGTACCTGTATATTCCGTTATGTCTGCCGAGAATTCTGCCGGAAGAGTCTACTATGTCGCCGGGTTCCGGTTCTTTGCCTGAACGGTTTTCAAGAAAAGAGATGTAATCATTTGCAGGGATGAAACAGATCTCCTGGCTGTCAGGTTTATCCTTTAAGATAATATTTTTTTCTGAAGCAATAGCTCTGATCTTTTCCTTGGTAAAATCTCCAATGGGGAAAATAATATCACTGAGCTGTTCCTGTGTCAGCATATAAAGAAAATAGGACTGATCTTTAGACGGATCAGTTGACATTGAAAGAAAATGTCTCATACCATCGCTTTTTTTTATCACGTAATGCCCTGTCGCGAGCTTTTCACATCCGGCTTCTTTAGCTATGTCCAGAAGTTCACCGAACTTTACATACCTGTTGCATATAATACAGGGATTGGGAGTCCTCCCCGAAAAATATTCGCTGCAGAAAGGTTTGATTACTCTCTCCTCAAAAATGCTGATTAAAGGAATCTCGATATGCCTGAAACCGAATTGTTCTGCTATATGTTTAGCATCATTTAACGAGCGGCTGTATATCTCATCATTCACGCTGTTATGCGGAAGAAATCTCGCAGTAATTCCGGTAATTTCGTGTCCCTGCTCTTTAAGAATCACAGCGGCTATAGTCGAATCTATGCCGCCGCTCATTGCTACCGCAATTTTCATTTTCCGTCCCCTTCAGTATATAAAAATCCCTGGAAAGTGCATCTTCTGCTGAATTCATCTTCAATCGCCTGAATAACAGTCCCCTTGTGGAGCCCCCATTTCGGCTGAATAAGAGACTCCTCCATCCTGTCCCCCATAAGTCTGTGAATTAATATGTCCGGCCTCAGGCGTTCAATAAAATCGCAGACAGTTGAAACATACTCCTTCAATGACATCAGAGAAAATTTTTCTTTTTCATGAATATGAGCAAGGGGGGTCTCCTTTATTATATGCAGATGATGAAGCTTCACCCCTGCAACCGGCAGTTTTGAAATTGTTTCAGCAGTTTCCATCATCTCTGCCCATGATTCGCCCGGAATGCCGAGAATAACATGCACACAGACAGGTATGTTGTATTCAGCAATCATGTTAAGTGCGTTGTCTGTCTGTTTAAATGAATGCTGCCTGTTCAGGTATTCAAGGCTTCTGTCGTGGACAGACTGAAGCCCAAGCTCAATCCAGAGTTCAAAATTTTCTCTTTTATAACTGCTTATAACTTCAAGGATTTCACTGTTAATGCAGTCAGGCCTTGTCCCGATCATGAGTCCTGTAATATCAGGGAAGTTAACAGCTTCGTCGTAAAGCATCTTCAGCTTATCGGGAGGAGCGTATGTATTGGTGAATGCCTGGAAATAGGCAATATACTTAGTGTCTTTCTCTGAACGGCGGAAAGTGTTTTTTGCATTCAGCATCTGAGCAGCTATTGAAGACAACCCTCCGGTAGTGGGGGAGGCTGAACCCTCTTCCGAACAGAAAACACAGCCGTCAAAGCTTAAAGTGCCGTCCCTGTTGGGGCATGAGAACCCTGCGTCAATGGGGAGTTTCAGAACACGGCATGAGTATGCGGCGGCCAGGTAATCACCGAAAAAATTATACGGTTTACCTGACCATTTACCGGGGTTAAATATCTTTCTGTTTTTCTGTTTCTGCAAAATATGAATTCTTCAGGTACTGCTGATTCTGGTATTTCTGCGGATCAAGGTAAACCGCAGATACACGATTTGCTTTAACAACATTAAGATTTTTGTCAAGATTAACAACGTATATACCGGGTGTAAATTCAAAATCTCTCACAACTTTTTTAGAAACCCAGATTCTCTTTTTTCTTTTTGATGAGTATTTTTTTACTTTTTTCCATGAGACAGCTTTATAATCTTTCATACCTTCAATGATACGGTTAGTTTCTTCATCACCTGCGCCAAGTGATTCTGACACAGCGTGTTCAAGTCCCTCTTTGCTTCTGAGAGCAAGGATAAATGGTTTTGTAACAGAAGATCTTTCAACTGCCATTGCTTTTCTGGTTCCAGCAGGGGAGTAGCGGTCCCCGTTGTTTCTTTCAGATGCTGAATTTCTTTCTCTCCGGTTGCCGTAAATTGCATTATTATACTTATCTCTTATAGCTGAATAAATAATATTTCTGCTTAAAGAGTTTTTCGCGTTTACAAAACAGGTGCGGGATTTCCTGTATTTTTTCTTTTTGCTGTAGGCAAGGCCCTTCCTGTAATGATGCTCTGCCCTGTTAACTCTTCCAAGAATTGCCGAATAATAATCAATAGTGTCACTGGTGGATGAACTGTAATATCTCTTCATTGAATTTACTGCTGCATTTGCTCCTTCCACATCACCTTTTTCAAGAAATAGGACTGTAAGTCTTGCAAGCTTAAGTAACTCAATTCTATGTGTGACATCTTTAGGGTTATACTTCAGGCTGCTCCCTGATATATCCATTCCAAATACATCGTTGATAGTTTTAACAAGCATATCATAATGGGTTGAGATCATCTCTTCCATGTATCCCGGTTCGCGAAGTTTTTTCTCTTCAAGAGGGTGGGAGATAAAACCGCATTCATAAATAATTGAAACCGGGAAAAGCAGATAATATGAAAATCTGTCATCAGCAACGGCCCCGTATTCCCAGTTATTAATTGAGTAGCCTTTTGATGATAGTGAATTTTTTATATTATATGCATACTGCTTCGAAAATCCGCTGGCATCATATTTGTTGTAAAGTGTCAGGTACCCTGAATATGTACCTGTAATGTTTTTAAGAAGTTTTCTTCCTGAACTGTCACGGATTATATGTATCCCCGGCATGTTCACAAGTCCGTCAGCTTTTTCGAATACAGAAACATTATTCATGTGCATCTCAATAACAAGAAAAGCATTGGAATTATATGCGTTATCAGCCACATCTCTGAATTTCATATAGTGATATGAATCAGACTTCCCTTCGAGAACATTCATGTAATAAGGAGCTGCACTGACTTCTATATATTTATTGGATTTAAGCTTGTTATACAATTTTCTTGAATAGATTATTGAGTACCACTCCTCCGGAAGTCCTGTGACACCGATTCTTTCAGTTGTTGTCCCACGCCATCGTCCTGTATGGTCTTTACCGTGCGCTGGGCCGAAGTATATTTTAAATTTCCCGTCAGTGGCAAGCTGTTCATTCAGGGAGCCGTAAACATCATCAATATAATTTATAATTTCGGCTGCTTTATCATAATTATTCCGGTTTGCTTTGTTTAAAACTTTTTTTATG
>DINC01000365.1:0-621 GCA_002425885.1 Spirochaetia bacterium UBA5550
TATTACTAAACTGTCTTTATAAAAACATCAGCGTTAAAAATCTATTATAATATGCATCAGGGTAGAACCTGGATAAACTGTTGGGGATTATTATAATATTTATTATCGTGAAAAATAAATGTTTTTGTTCCGGATTTATTAAGCTCTTTCAGAAATGAAAGATTTTTATTATGGTTTACCACTGAACCGCTGCCGATCAGTGAATTTATATTATCATAAAGATAAGTCTCATCGCCTGTTAAGCAGTATTGCTCATCCCGGTATGTGAAAAAAACTACCGAAGATCCCTCTGTGTGGCCTCCGATAGTCTGAATTCTAAAGAAATCCAGGAAAACAATTGAATTCTCAAAAGTATGTACTTTCGGATTTCCTCTTAAATACTTTCTTACTTCACCAAGCCCGTTACCTTTCATAAAAGATTCGAGCTCCTTCTTATTTATAATAATTCGGGCATTGGGGAATTTATCTGCATTACCAATATGATCAAAATGATTATGAGTGATTATAATATCAGTAATCGAACCTGCTTCAATGCCGTTATCAGAAAGGATCCTGACAGGGTCATGAAAATCTTTTATGTCAAACATATTGACAAGTTTATCATTGTTAAACCCTGTATCA
>DINC01000365.1:641-1289 GCA_002425885.1 Spirochaetia bacterium UBA5550
ACCCCATATTTAACAGCATAAATCTTAAGATTATTCTTGTTGTCTTCACCTTTACATCCAGTCGCGATTGCGGTGAGTAGAATTATGCTCATTAAATAACCTGCTGCTTTCCTTATCATTTTTTAATCACTATAAATAAAATAATTGCGGCTACATAAGTCGCGAAACCAAGCATCAGCGTTGTACTCATACCATAAGTTACATTAAGCAGTAAAGATGCAGTTACAGCAACTGTTGAAAGTATACAGTTTACTCCGAACATCAGTGTTGCATATTCATCAGAAATATCCTGTTTTACCTGTTCCATAGCATGTGGAAAGGGCATACCCATTAAAAATGCCAAAGGAAAAATCAGACCCGAAGCTATCACAAGTTTTGCATGAAAGCTGAATTTTGCAAACATCATAAACATATCGTCAATGAAGAAAGACTGAAATAGTATAATAAGCGGTATTGCTGATATACATATAACCAGTGTTTTTTTACTGAAGTTACGGCTGAAAAAACTTCCCATTCCGCTGAAGAGGAGGAGTCCGCCAAGTATCACTATGGTTGAATAAATCGGCGACCCGATAAATCTCTGGTATTTCTGCATCAGTACTATCTCAATCAGCATAAAGCCGAATCCAAGCAGAGCAAAAAACAGGG
>DINC01000365.1:1295-3376 GCA_002425885.1 Spirochaetia bacterium UBA5550
AGTCTGAATCTCTGTGAACCGTATTTAAATACAGCAAGAAGAAGTACCGGTATCAGCATTATACCCGCGACTTTTAAAATTATATCGAGAACATCTCTTACCTCTTTCTTATTCTTGTAAATATTGAAAGGGTAGGGTTTATCATCAGTTGTAGGTGAAAGGTCAAGTTCATACGGGAAGTTAACCTGCTGTAATATAGTTTCAAATCTTTTGAAATCAGCAGATGTCATACTTTTCTTTTTCAGATAATATTTATAGTAAGTCGGATTATATACATAGTTGGATTCAATAAATTTTTTGTCCTCAGGATTTGCTANNNGTTTTTCAAGTATATCTCCATAGTATTCTTTTTTTGAAATACCATCGGGATAATCTGTATAGGAATAGATCGGCTGTGGTGCTCTGAAAACTCTTTCATACATGTGACCGGTTTTTCTTTCAGGATGAAGAAATATTTCAGAACCGTATTTTGGAGCTATTACATTATGATAAGCTGCAAAAGTTCTTAATTCTTTATCAGTAAAAGGGGCCCGTTTAATCAGCACGGTCTGGAACTGTTTCCATGAACCCCAGAAGTCCCAAGAGTATATAATGATATGTTTATCGGGATCCTTTATCCCCATCTCAGTCATGGACTGTTTTATGGTATTCAGGAGTTTATAAAACGCGAACCTGGATCTTTTGGTTTCAATGATCTCCTCGTAAACAACCATACCTTTATCACTGAGTTTGTTAAGCATCATCTTTGTGTTTTCAACAGTGTGCAGATATTCAGGAGCAAGAGTGGCTATTGCCGGATACTCCATGTGAAGGTTCATGAGAGTAATCATGTCATATATTTCATTATTGCTTGAAAGAAAATATCTTCCTTCAGCTTCATGAGCTTCAAGTCCCTTATACGGGTAGTGACCGAATTCCGAGAAATATCCTTCTTTGTTGTTCTCCATCATTATACGCATAATGATCGGTGAAAACTCTACTCCGCTTACACGTGCTCCCGGCTGTCTTTTCGCAGATTTTACAATTCCGTCATAAGATAATCCTATAATAAAAATATTAGGGTTCTCAATATGAGGAACACGGGGATCATAGTAGGTTCCATTACTTTTATCAACTGTATCAAGGGGTATGGCGTTTGTGCAGAAGAAGATATTATTATTGTCAACGGCAAACAAATCGATCTTGCCCATAAGATCATCTTCGGAGAATATCAGCTTCCAGTTGTGAAGCCTCATTTGTGTACACCAGCTTTTTCTCTCACTGAGATTATTTGATGCATCACATTTAATCTTATAGTTTATATCAAGGTTTCTCCAGTAGTCGATATTTCTGTAATCAAGGCTCTGTTTGTATCCGATATCAGTGAGCACATATTTTGCTCTCTTTTTTTCATAATTGTTTCCGGAAAGGAGATATTTGTCCCCGGTCAATTTATATTTTGAAAGCATGAAATCTTTATCGAACCTGCTTTTGATTGAAGGAACAATCTTCTGCTCAAATTCACTTTTAGAGAATTCAAGAGGTAGTTTCATATTCTCTTTATAAATATAACCGACACCGATTATAAGAGGGATTGAAACTGCTGCGGCAAGTATTTTAGCAAAGATATTTCTGAAACCGAAAACAAGTGTAAATATAAAAATTGCCGGAATAAACATAAGGACAATCAGAGAATTTTCAGCTTTGATTGCACTTACGCTGAATATCGGGAATATTACACCTGCTGCTGATGCCGCAAGATTTGTGAAATAAATTTTATTTGAATTTCCCCTGGCAAAAAGCAGAGATATAATTATTGCTGAAAAAACAAAGGGGAGTACCAGATAATACGGATATTCAAACTCGCCTATTCTGACGATTGTATAATAACAGAGCGGTATGGATGCCATGAAGCAGAGAGCAGCAGCAAACATAACAGCAAAACCCTTGATTCTTGCAAGATAGAAACTCAGGAATCCGCCGATAGCTATACCAATCATGGCAATTGCTATTACATAAGTTGCTGTAAGATAATTTGTAATTATAAGCAGTTTATGCATAAAAATTGTTTCAAGCGCCATTACCGAGAATGAAAATAGGAA
>DINC01000143.1:0-454 GCA_002425885.1 Spirochaetia bacterium UBA5550
CTCCGGGGGTGCGGGGGCTTCTCCCGGTGCAATGTGCCAAACTGCATCTGTGTGTGCAGTGATAAACAAATTCGATCAACCCAGGGGGAGAGCCATTAACGGTAATGAAGCGATTAAAATGGTGAACATCTCCAAGTCTTTCGGTGATGTTAAGGCCAATGATAATATTTCCTTCAGTGTCAACTACGGCGAGATATATGCGCTGTTAGGTGAAAATGGAGCAGGGAAGAGCACCCTTGTCAACATGCTCTCAGGGATCTACACTCCGGACTCCGGTGATATTTATGTGCATGGAGAGAGGCTCCGCCTGGCCTCCCCCGCTCTCTCCATCTCATCAGGGATAGGGATGATCCACCAGCACTTCAAGCTGGTGAACGTTATGACCGCAATGGAGAACATCGCCATCGGGCAGGAGCACGGTTTTTTCTTCAGTAAAAGAAAAGTAAAAGATAAA
>DINC01000143.1:459-16384 GCA_002425885.1 Spirochaetia bacterium UBA5550
TTGATGATATATGCAGCAGGTACGGGTTCAGGCTTGAGCCGGAAAAGCTGGTACGCGATATGTCCGTGGGGGAGAAGCAGACTGTTGAGATTCTTAAAGTCCTCTATCGCGGCGCTGACATCCTAATACTTGATGAGCCCACAGCGGTGTTGACTCCGCAGGAGACTGACAGGCTCTTTGACATCCTCCTTAGAATGAAGGATCAGGGGTGCGCCATTATTATTATCACGCACAAGCTGCACGAAGTGATGGAGATAAGCGACCGTGTCTCTGTGCTTCGGCGCGGTGAGGTGGCTGGCACAGTTAATACACGCGAAACATCACCAATGGAACTCACAAGCATGATGGTGGGGAAGAAGGTGACCCTCTCCATTGAACGGCCCCCTGTAAAGTCTGAGGATATAATGCTTGAAGTCAGGGACCTCTCGCTCATTGACCGCGACAGCATAAAGAAGCTGGACAGGGTTTCCTTCAGTGTGCGTGCAGGTGAAATTCTCGGTGTGGCAGGTGTTGCGGGGAGCGGGCAGAAGGAACTCTGCGAATCGATCCAGGGCCTTGAGAGGAGGAAGCGCGGAGAGATACTCTTCAAAGGGGAGAACATCTCACACCTTACGCCTCGCGCTATTTTTGAGAAGGGACTGCGAATCAGTTTCATTCCTGAGGACAGACTCGGAATGGGGCTTGTACCCACAATGGATCTTGTTGATAACGTCATACTTAAAGACTACTACCTTCAGAAGGGGATATTCCTCGACCGTGAGCCCGCGAAACAGCGGGCCGAACATATTGTGAAGATGCTCAATGTCCACACACCGAGCATCTATCACCCGGTGAATAAACTTTCCGGCGGCAACATACAGAAGGTCCTCCTGGGGCGCGAGATTGATTCAACACCCGACTTCCTTGTTACAGCATACCCCACACGTGGGCTCGACATAGGCTCAGCCCACCTGATTTACGATGAACTTAACAGGCAGAAGGAGCGCGGTGTTGGAATACTCTACGTTGGTGAAGACCTGAATATACTCCTCAGTTTATGCGACAGGATAATGGTGATGTTTGAAGGAAAAATTATCGGTACAGTTGATGCTTCCACTGCGACCAAAGAGGAGATCGGGCTAATGATGCTGGGCGAAGTCACCGGAGGAGTTAACAGCAATGATTAAAATGTCAGCAAGAACCGACTGCTCCGCAAAGGAATCAGCGGCAATACGCGGCGGAGCTATTATACTGGCCCTTGTGACAGTATCCTTTTTTATAATGATACTGGGCCACAACCCCTTCTCTGTTTACGGCTCAATGATCGAAGGGGCCTTCGGAACAGTTTATCGTATAACAGAGACTCTCAGAAAATCTATCCCTCTCATTGTTGCCTCTCTCGGCATATCACTTGCTTTCAGGCTGAAGTTCTGGAACATCGGTGCGGAGGGTCAGATAATGATGGGGGCAATGGGCGCCACATTCTGCGCACTTAATTTTCCGGATCTAACATCATGGCTTCTGCTCCCGATGATGGGCGCTGCGTCAATTATCTGCGGAGGTATATGGGGAGCAATTCCCGCGTACTTCAGGGCAAAGTGGCGCACAAACGAAACCATCTTCACACTGATGATGAACTATGTTGCGCTGAAGTGGCTCACTTATCTGCAGTACGGGCCGTGGAAAGATCCCGCTGCGCTGGGTTTTCCAAAAATTCCCGGTTTCTCACCAAACGCTGTGCTCCCCAATGTCTTCGGCCTGCACGCCGGATGGATTATAGCCATAGTGCTTGTTGTAATAGTACATCTCTTTATAAATCACACGCAGAGGGGATACGAGATCTCGGTTGTGGGGGGGAGCGAAAATACAGGCCGTTACGCAGGTATGAATGTTAAGGCTGTCATTATATACACTATCTTTTTAAGCGGAGGGCTATGCGGGCTATGCGGTATGATTGAAGCTTCAGGGGTAAACCGCACACTCTCTGTCGGAATCACAATGGGGGCCGGTTACACTGCAATCATAACAAGCTGGCTATCCTCACTTAAGGCTCCGGTTATCCCTGCTGTCTGCGTGCTCTTTGCAGCCATGATCCAGGGGGGGACTTTTATACAGATGGCTTTCCAGATACCTCAGTCTGCGGCACAGATACTTCAGGGTACAATACTCTTCTTTGTCTTAGGGAGCGAGTTCTTTATCCGCTACCGTGTCTCTTTCATCAAAAATATTAAAGCTGAGGGGGAGAAATAATGGATATATCTTTCTTTACTGCTGCTGTTGTTGCGGGGACCCCTCTACTCTTCGCCATACTCGGTGAGCTTATAACTGAGAAGGCGGGTCAGCTTAACCTCGGTGTTGAGGGGATGATGCTCATGGGCGCTGTTGTGGGATTCAAGACTGCTCTAATGACAGGGAACCCTTTTCTTGCACTTGCGGGCGCAATGCTTGCCGGGGCGCTTGGGGCAATGATATTCGGAGTGCTCACTGTTTCACTGCGCGCCAACCAGGTTGTTGCAGGGCTTACTCTTACGATATTCGGCACAGGTTTCTCCAGTTTCATGGGCCAGGGGCTCATGGGTGAGGTTGTTCCGGAGAGCATGAAGCTCTTCTTTGCTGACTTCAAAATTCCCCTGTTAGGCGACATCCCTGTAATCGGACAGATATTTTTTAACCAGGGGATGCTGGTTTACACAGGATATTTTGCTGCAATAATTGCGGGATTGTACATCTACAGGACAAGTATCGGACTCAACCTCCGTTCTGTTGGAGAGAACACCGCTGCTGCTGATGCTGCGGGGATTAAGGTTTCACGGTACAAGTATATCCACATACTGATTGGCGGACTGTTATGCGGCCTTGCAGGGGCTTACCTTTCGCTTGTGTACATCCCTTCATGGCAGGAGAATGTTACAGCAGGGCGCGGATGGATCGCAGTGGCACTGGTTATATTCTGCAGGTGGAACCCGTACAGAGTTTTAGCCGGGGCCTTTCTTTTCGGAGGCCTTGACATCATAGGGTTCAGGATACAGAAGTATGATTTCCATGTTTCACAATACATGATAGATATGCTGCCGTATTTAGTGACAATCATAATCCTTATACTTGTATCAGCAAGGAGAACCAGCGCGGGCTCACCACCGGCAAGTCTTGGTGAATCCTATTTCAGGGAGGAGCGGTAACAGATGAAGTACATGCTTTTGTATCTTGCCATGGCGCTTCTTGCAGGTGCAACAATCCCGACCCAGGCAGGGATAAATGCTAAGCTTAATTTTTACACAGGGTCACCTGTTACAGCGTCAATTATATCCTTTCTCGCGGGGACAATGACTCTGATTATATTTGCTGTTGTTACACGGTCGCCGGTGCCGGCTCTCTCATCTTTCTCAGGCGCACCCTGGTGGATCTGGACAGGGGGGGTATTAGGAGCTTTCTATGTGGCGTCATGCGTAATCCTGGCAAACAAGGTGGGTGCAGTTTCAATGCTTGCCCTGATACTTGCAGGGCAGATAATAACATCAATGGTTCTGGACCATTACGGACTTTTAGGATACCAGGTTCAGCCGGTTACAATGATGAAGATTATAGGGATAGCACTTATAATCGCCGGTGTAATTTTTATAAGAATAGGATAACATAATAATATGAGATACGAAGGGAATATATTCAGGCCGTTCAGTGAAGCTGACAGTTACCTGCTTCAATGCACAATAGGGTGCTCACACAATAAATGCACCTTCTGTGCGATGTATAAGGACAAGAAATACAGGATAAGAACTCTCTCCGAGATTAAGGAAGATATATCCATGGCAAAAAGTTCCATGGGTGATGTGCAGAAAGTTTTTCTCTGTGACGGAGATGCAATTGATATTGAAACACCGATGCTCCTTGAGATACTTGATGAGCTGAAAAAAGCCTTCCCTTCTCTGCGCCATGTTGGGACTTATGTGGGCCCGCAGAGTATTCTCAGGAAGAGCATGGATGAACTTAAGGCTCTTGCAGCAGCGGGGCTTAAGAAGGGATACCTCGGAGTTGAGACCGGGGACGACAGGCTCCTCCGTGAAATTAATAAAGGCGTGGGCTATGATGAGATGCTCCAGGCCGGGCTTAACCTGAACGAAGCAGGGTGGAACCTCTCGTCTATGGTGCTCCTTGGCCTTGCCGGTAGAGGCCCCCGTTCAGAGGAACATGCCGTTGCAACAGCAAAAATTACAAATGAGATGAAACCGCAATATCTTGCAGCACTTACAGTTACTCCTGTGCCGGGAACTGTTTTTTCCAACCAGGTACAGAGAGGTGAGATTGAACTTCTCACTCCGCTGGAGACACTGCGCGAAATGAAGATTATATTCGAGAATATAACAATTGATAATCTAAAATTTGTAGGTGTACACGCGTCAAATTATCTCCCGATAAACGGAACACTTCAGAAGGACAAAAAGAAGATGCTGGATCTTATAAACGGGATACTTGAGTCAGAGAATACAGGGATGCTGAAACCTGAAAGCATGAGAGGGCTTTAGACAGTTATCTGTCCAGAAGCCCTGTGTAATAGGGAACTTTTTTTATAGTGATGGCTTTGCCGCTCTTCTTCACTTTTATCTCATCATCAGCAAGATGAAACTCCTCATTGATCGGCCCGAATTTGCAGTATGTATGTTCATCTCTCTGAGGAAATTTTTCAGTAAAGGCTTTCTCAAAATACTTCAGTTCGTTCATCTTTATGGCAAACTGCCTTGGTGATGCAGCCATTACAGCCAGTTCCACTGCGGGGGATTTTTTACCGTTTCTTGTTTCGAGAATAATCGCAACATTCCCGTTATTTTTCGATGCAATAGTTTTATACTCTTTAATACCTTCCGCTCTGAAAAAACCCATGATAAATCTCCCTTAACTGATTATGATTTAAACAATAGTATTGCCCCCCTCTTTTTTACAAGAAAAAAACCGGTGAAGTTTATGCTTAAAAAAACACCGTAACACCGTTTTATTTTTTAAAAACATCTCACCTGATTCGTATTATCAGCATGAAGCAGATAAATAAAAACCAGGCTAAAGCATCAATGGGGACCGGCGGCGTATCGCTTGTTATCGCAGGGGCAGGCACAGGGAAGACAACTACGATGATTAAAAAGATTATCAACTGTGTTGAGTCAGGAACAGCTTCTCCGGAAAAAACAGTTGTACTTACTTTCAGCAGAAAAGCCGCTGAAGAGATACGTGAGAGGATCAGCAGAAGCAGCAGCTCAACAGGTGAAATCGGCTTTGCCGGGACGTATCACTCATTCAGCCTGAAACTCCTTAAAGAATACAGCAGCGATTATCTCAAGATGAAAAATCAGCCGTCGTTTCCTGCACTTATTACAGAAGAAGACAAAGAGAAGGTTATGCGGGATATTGTTATGCGTGATCCCGGAAGATTTTATGGAGTACCTTATGATGCGGTTCTCAGTATAGCGGAAAACATAGGCAGGCTTCCGGACTATATGATGAAAAAACTTAAAAGCTCGCCATTATACAACGAACTGATCAGTGTTAAGAAAGATTACTGCGTGTATAAAGCTTCAAATAATCTTATAGATTATGAAGATATGATTGATGACGCGGCAGAACTGCTGAAAAATTATCCTGATGTGATGAATGACCTTCACAGCAGATATTCCTACATCTTTGTTGATGAATTCCAGGATACATCAGAAAATAATCTCCGGCTTCTGAAAGCTGTTGTTCCGGTTAAAGAGAGAAATCTTTTCATGGTTGGTGATGACTTTCAGAGTATCTATAAATTCAGAGGCAGCAGGGTTCATTTCCTGATAGATATAAAAGAACATTTTCCTGAAGCAGAGATACATAAGCTGACAATGAACTACAGGTCACGCAAAGAGATAGTAACATTAAGCAACAGGTTTATCAGGCTGAACAGGTTAAGGACAGATAAGGCAATAAAATCATTCAGGGGGAGAGGGGGGAGGATCTTTTTCCATAAGACAGAAAACGCGATCAGCGAAGCGGGTATAATCAGCAGTATTATATGCAAAGAGTCATCTGCAAAAGAGACCGGGATACTTTACAGAAACAACTCACAGGGTGAAATTATAAATAAGTATATCACCCTGAATCTGAACCACAGTATAAATCTTATGACTATGCATTCATCAAAGGGACTTGAATTCGAAAGAGTCATAATCGCAGGTATATCAGACAGAATAATTCCCGACAGGGGTTCCGACATTGAAGAGGAGAGAAGACTGTTTTACGTCGCAATGACCCGCGCGAAAGATGAGCTGCATCTGATTTATTATAAAAACAGCAGCGGAAGACTGCCAAGGTTTATTTGGGAGCTCGGTTATCGTGAAGAGTGATTACTTCTTTTTATTCAGCATGATTTTTCTGTATTTGCCGGGGGTCATTCCTGCAACCTTCCCGAAAACAGAATTGAAAGTTGTTGCGGAGTTAAATCCGACGGCAACCCCCACTGAAAGAATTGATCTGTCCGGCTGCTCAATAAGAAGATCTTTCGCTTCTTTCACTCTGTATTCATTTACGAAAGAATTAAAATTCTTTTTAATTTCCCTGTTCAGAATTTCGGATAACTGATGAGAGGTTATGCCAAGCTCATCCGCCAGTGCCGGCAGCGTGAGCTCCTCATCGGCAAAGATCTTTTCATCATCCATAAGTTCCAGCAGTCTTTCTGTTACAGCAGTGACATTCAGCCCGCGGATCTGAGACTTCTCATAATGGTGTTTCCGGGTTATACTTTTCAGAAGCCTGTTATAATCAGGGTGTCTCTGAGTCATGAGATAAACGCCTGTCATAGCAGCAGTGGAGAACAGTATGGCGAATTTCAGGAAAGGAATTGAAAAGAGTAATCCTGCTAATGCAAAGATATTTGACAGGGTAATCAGTGACGCGAAGAGATACCCCATTTTTGAAACATCAGCATGCCGGGTCTCTCTACTCTCCTTGATCATATTGAAAAGGCCTGTCAGGACAGGTATCATCATCACAATAAGATAGATACTCTCAAGGGGAACCAGTGCGTATACAATCCTGGAATAAACAGCAAGCGACATGAATTCAGGGCTGGAGATGGATATATTCAGATTAAAACTCCCGCTCAAGCGGAGACTATCATAAAAAAACGGAGCTGAGACTATTACAAAAGAAACAAGAGACGGGATAAAAACAAAAATAGATTTTTTCCTTATTGAATGTCTGTCTGTTATTATCCATCTATAGCGGTTTGACATCAGGGGAGGCACCGCAAATGCCACAGGTGATAATGCGGCAATAATATAAAAATTCAGAGCTTTATCATGGAAAACACCTGTGGCCATTAGAGAAAGCTGCAGGTACCAGCAGGCAAGTCCAAGGAATGACGATAGAAAAATATAATCAACAAAGGACTTCTCCTTCTGAACAAGTTCGCCAAGGGAGATTAACAGAGCGATGAGAAAGGAACTGAATACGAAAAAATTTATAATTATATCTGCCATAACAACTCTATCTTTGCGGAAACTCTAATTACATTTGAAAAACAACTGATTTATAAATCCGTCAATTATAAAACAACGGATTTATAAGCTCTGTAGACAGAACGGGATTTATATGATAAACACTCCGGTAAATATATAAATAATCCCGGAGGCAATCATGTCGGTAAATTACGAGAGAGAGTATCAGGAATACCTGAAAAAAAATCCTCACATCGCAGTAATGATCAGAGATAGAGTCCGAAAGTATGGCAATAAAACAGCCATGAAAGATAAAACAACCGGTTCATGGATATCAACATCATGGAAAGAATTCGGATACAGAATTGACGGTACCGCAAAGGCTCTGCTTGAAACAGGAGTTAAAGAGCATGAGATGGTGGGGATCTTCTCCCCTAATACGGCAAACTGGAGTATTGCTGACGCAGCCATTCTTAGCATACGCGGCGTTTCTGTACCGGTATACGCAACAAACTCGGTTAAAGAGGCGGAATATATTGTTAATGACGCGGAGATAAGAATCATGTTTGTCTTTGACCAAAGGCAGTATGACGCATGCAGAGAGATCCTTAAAAACTCAAAGTATCTGAAGAAAATAATTGTATTTAACGGAAACGTCAATATCAGCGGCCCTGAAAGCTTATACTTTGATGTATTCATTGAATCAGGACATAAAACAGATAACGATGCAGAGCTTAACCGGAGACTCTCTTCTGCCAAAGGTGACGATCTCGCAACATTAATTTATACATCAGGAACAACAGGTGAACCGAAGGGTGTAATGCTCACACACACCAGTCTCCTTACAATGCTTTTTGCCACAGGTTACCCCATGTCAATAGGAGAGAAGGATGTGAGCTTCTGCTTTCTCCCCCTGAGTCACGTATTTGAAAGGGCATGGACCTATTTCATGTTTGACCGTGGAGCAGAAAACCACTACTGCCATGACACGAAACAGATCATGGAATTTCTGAAAGAGGTAAGGCCGCACTACATGACAAGCGTACCCCGCGTATGGGAAAAGATATACGGCACAATTACCGAAGGGCTTAAAAGCGCGCCTGCAGCCAAACAGAAGTTATTCGGCTGGGCACTTAATGTTGGTTCACAGTATTATCCGCTCTATCATCACAAAAAGCAGATCCCCCTGGGTCTTAAAATCAGGCATGCTGTAGCGAAAAAACTTGTTCTCTCCAAAATTCAGAATGTTGTGGGAGGGAGATGCATGTTTTTCCATGTCGGGGGTGCTCCGTTTAATCCTGAGATCAACCGCTTCTTCTACAATGCCGGCCTCAATATGGGTCTGGGATATGGCATGACAGAAATATTTGTTGTTTGTGTCTGCACACCTGAAGATATCGGTTTCGGAACAAGCGGAAAACCTGTTCCGCTGATAAAAATCCGCGTTTCTGATGAGGGGGAGCTTCAGATGACCAGCCCAGCGCAGATGTCAGGCTACTGGAAGAAGGAGGAGGCAACCAGATCAATGTTCACTCCCGATGGATGGATCAAATCAGGCGATGTGGGTGAAATAACTCCTGAAGGCTACATAAAGATCACTGACCGTATTAAAGAGTTAATTATCACAGCGGGCGGCAAGAATATCTCTCCGCTGCTGATAGAAACTTCTCTGAAAGATGATATTTATATTGATCAGGCAGTTGCTATTGGTGACGCAAGAAAATATATTTCAGCTCTCATTGTCCCGTCATTCGAAATTTTAATGCAGTACGCTGCTGATAAAGGAATTGCATTTGAAGATAAAGAAGACCTTGTAAGAAATCCTGAGATTATTAAATTCTATGAAGAGAGAATGNNTGAAGCAACTAAGGATCTGGGACAGGTTGAGAAGATTAAAAGCTTCACATTGCTGGCTAATGAACTTACACAGGAATCCGGAGAACTTACTCCAACATCAAAACTGAAAAGAAAAATCATAAATCAGAAATATACTGACGTTATAAATTCAATGTACATCGAAGAATAGTACAGATTACTTCCTCACTTGTGAGAGCGGCGGGATCTGCTGCTCTCACATTTTTTAAAAAGGGGGCGATTTTACGCGAGCCTGTCTATTGTTCCACCCTTCCCTTCTTCAACCGGCCTCTCCCTTGAAGTATATGTTTCATTTCTCTGTTCAGGAGCCTGCTCGCTTTTTTGTGTATATTGCGGCGAGAACTCTCTTACAACAACATCACTCCCCGATATATTCTGAACATCCATCTACATCACCTCTATATATTATGAACACAATATACCATTACTGTTACTGAAGGTCAAATAAAAGCTTTGAGAATTAAAGACACACATGTGGTTATTACGGCAGCGGATATTACTGAGATTACTATGATCTCCGGATCAGAGACAGCTGCCCGGGGATTTCTTTTTTTCAACATAACGAGTGCGATCCTCGACGCGACAAGAAAAGAAACAATAAAAACAGTGATTTTAATTATACGGAGTATCAGGATGTTCATAATCTTTTTATAAGAAACTCTATCTCCGGAGACATGATATTATTTTTGCGAAGTGATCTTTCAATATCTTTTTTTAACGCCTTGATCTGAATAGCAAACACTGTGCTGTCTTCCCTGACAGTATAATCAATATAATCACAAATATTTTTTATACGGTTTCTCTCGATGAGCATATCAGTTGTACGCTGTTAAGTGGTAAATCNNCATTAATCAAGAGTCAACAATTAAAACTTGATTTTTATTATCCCTTCTGTTTTTTTGGAAAAAGCAACTGACATGAGGATAACTATCCTTTAATAAAAAATATATACACAGGGGAGAAACATATGTCACAACTGCTTGATATGTTAGGAAGCAAGTATCCCATAATCCAGGGCCCCATAGGTTCAATCAACAGTCCGGAACTTGTTGCAGCGATTAGTGAAGCCGGCGGATACGGTATGCTGGCACTTGGATTCATGAATGATATTGAAGAAGTAAAAAGACTACTTGCAGAAGTTAAGAAGAGAACAGACAAACCCTTCGGTGCAAATATTATGATCATTAATCCTCTTAATGAAAAGATCATCCCGCTCCTTGCTGACGCAGGCATTAAGACAGTAACAACATCAGTGGGCTTCCCGGGGAGAATATATCCGCTGCTCCACGAGTGTGGAATAAAAGGCCTCCACGTACTTCTCTCTGTTAAACACGCGATAAGCGCGGAGCAGGCCGGAGCTGACGGAATCGTGGCAGCAGGAGCAGAAGCGGGCGGTCTCCGGTCAAAGGGGTCTGAGTCATCAACAATGGTGCTTGTACCGCTAATTGCTGATCATGTGAAGATACCTGTTGTCGCAGCAGGAGGCATTGCTGACTCACGGGGATACAAAGCTGCCTTTGCCCTGGGTGCACAGGGTGTACAGATTGGAACAAGGTTCATGGCTGCTGTTGAGAGCCCGATACATACCAAATGGAAAGAGCAGATTGTAAATTGCTCTGATGGTGGAACAGAACTTCTCCCCGTGGACAACATGATGATGAGAGCTATCATTACACCGGAACTGCGTGCAAAGATTCAATCACCGGGATTCGATATGAAGAAGGAATTCAAGCTGGCCAATGCATCGAAAGCATGGAACTCTGCTGAATTTGATCTCGTACCCGCCNNGCCGGTGCAGGTGAAGTCAGCGCACTTATAAAAGATGTAAAAAACGTCAGGGAAATCATAGATGAAATGGTGAAGTAAGACAATGCCGGGATATAAACAGATAAAATCCGATCTTAAGAAGGCTGGAAACCCTGAAAAAGCAGTTCACCTTGCAAGGTTCTTTAAAACCGGCAAAGGTGAATACGGCGAAGGCGATATCTTCTGGGGGATAACTGTTCCGGCACAAAGAGAGATTGCTAAAAAACACACTGATGCGACTCTCGAAGATCTAAAGAATCTGCTTTACGAACCTGTGCATGAATGCAGGCTCACTGCTCTCCTTATATTAATTCAGCAATACTCAAAGGGGAGTAATGAAACCCGCAAAAATATAGCTGACTTTTATCTCAGCAACACAGAGAAGATAAACAACTGGGATCTGGTCGATCTCAGCGCAGATAAAATTCTTGGCCATTATCTCATGGATAAAGACAGAACTATTCTGTATAAACTGGCGGAGAGCACTTCTATCTGGGAGCAGAGAATAGCTGTTATCAGCACTCACCATTTCATAAAAAACATCGATTTCAATGACACACTATCTCTTTGCGAAAAACTTATGAATCATAAACACGACCTGATTCATAAGGCAACCGGATGGATGCTGCGCGAAGCCGGTAAAAAAGATTTAACTGTGCTGACAGGTTTTCTCGATAAACACAGCAAATCAATGCCGCGCACAATGCTTCGCTATGCAATCGAAAAACTGGATGACGAACAGAGAAAAAAATATATGATAAAGTGATTGCCGCAAATCACAAATCTGATTATTTTATAGCTGTCCAGGGGGAATTTATGAAACAGGCTTTAATCGCATCATTGGTGCTTCTATTAACAGGTACACTCTATGCAGGATGGGACTATTCAGACTACTCCGCAACTGATTACAAAAACTTCAGAACAGATCCCCGGTTTAATCAGAAGCTCGATCCCGATGCCATCGATTATCCCCTGGCAAATGCTGCAATCTTTTTCATGACAAATGAAGTGCGTGTAAAAAACGGATTAACCCCTCTCGAATATTCACAGGAGCTTGAAATTGCCGCATGGCACCACTCCAGACTTATGGTTGAAAAAAATTTCTTTTCACACACAAACAGCAGGGACAATGGCAGAAGAGACCCTTCATCACGGGGAAAGCTTGCCGGCATTACAAATCCCTCACTTGCGGAAAATATCGCCGAGAGCTTCGGAATTAATTACAGGCCCGGCTCACCAATATATCCTAAAAATGTCGAGAAAGGTGAATTCAGCTACAGTGCTAACGGACCGCTCATAGAGAGCCATACATATATATCTCTTGCGGAATCACTTCTTACTCAATGGATGAACTCTTCCGGACACAGGAGCAATATACTTTCAAAATCCGCGCTACAGTTGGGGTGCGGAGTTTATTTCTATCGTGACAGGAGTTTTTATAATATCTTCAAATGCAGGGCTACTCAGAACTTCCAGTGGTTTAAACCGGTAATAGCCGGAGAAAGAACAGACACTCTCCCTGAAGTAAAATAGAAGCGAATTAAGGAGAACCGGCATCTAATTGTGGTTCTCCTTAATTCGCTTCACTCTCTCAAAAAAAACATTCATAATATTGCAATATAATTTATCTTTAAGCACCGCATCCTCAAGCCCGCTGTCGATACTTGGATTATCGTTCACTTCAATAACATAACACTTTTTTCCAGTAACTTTCAGATCAACACCATAAAGTCCGTTACCTATATGCTTGCAAGCTTTAACTGCAGTATTAATTACATTAAGAGGCACATCCTCAATATGCAGTGTCTCACTATCACCCATATGCTTAGGAGACTTCTGCTTTTCATTCCAGTTAATAACCTGCCAGTGATTTTCTGCCATAAAATATCTGCAGGCATACAATGGTTTTCCATCAAGTATGCCGATCCTCCAGTCATAATCAGTGGGAATAAATTCCTGAATTATAACCAGCTCAGACTTTTCGAGAAGTGAATAGATTACCTCGTGATAATCCCGGATATTATCAACCTTTATTACACCCTGGGAATATGAACTGTCCGGCTTCTTCAGTATAACAGGAAATTCCATCCCCCCGATACTTGATTCAGCAGTTTCCCTGCTTACCACAACAGTTCCGGGAGCCGGTATTCTGTAGTGCTTTAGAAGTTCGGCCAGATAAACTTTGTTGGTACATTTAATAATTGATTCCGGATCATCTATAACAACAAGCCCCTCCGCAGATGCTCTCTGTGCGAATCTGTACGTGTGGTGATTAACGGAAGTGGTTTCCCGGATAAAAAGCGCATCAAACTCCGGGAGCCGGTGCATATCATCCTTATCAATAAGTTCTATGTTAAATCCGGTTTTCTCTCCAGCGCGAATAAACCTCTCAATGGCTCTCCTGTCTGAGGGTGGAGTCTGTTCTGAATCATTAAGAAGTATAGCGAGATCGTAGGGAGCCGGTGGCTTTCTTTTAAGTCCGTGAATCTTCCTTGAAAAATAATCCGTAGCAAACTGTATAACATAATTATGATGTTCTTCCGGGATCTCCTTTGTAGAAAGGAGCTGAATATTCTGAATTTTCCATTTATCGACTTTATTTGTGAAATAGACCCGTAGAAGCGGCGCCTGAAAAAGCCTGTATATCTGTGAACTGAGCCAGTCATATTTTTTTGAGATATTCTTCCCGAAATAAATGCTTAACACAAATGAATCTGACTGGATATGCGACAGGCTGCGCTGAATTGTAATGTCAATATCTTCTGCAATAACCCTGACTACATGAGGCGCCTTAAGATCCTGAATCGTATTGATATCAGGGAATGTTTTATGCCCTCTTGCAAGCGCGATGAGAGACACATAATAGCCGATGGACTGATACTTATAGGTCTTGCATAAATTAAAAATTCTGATTCCCCGCTTCCGGATATAATCATTTTTAAGGAGATAATCCCTCGCAGAGATTACCTCAACACCCGGAATTTTAAACTGCCACTTTTTTACGTTGTTGACAACGATATAATTCGACATCAGAAGCTTTCCTTAATCTGTGCGGGGTTCAACGATCAGCAGGTTCGCATCATAAGTCACAATACCGAGAAGTATTGAGTTAAGGAGACTGTTGGCGCTGACATAATAATACAGCTCACCTGCGATGGGGTTTTTCTTGAAAGGATCAGCAAGCAGAACCCGTTTTTTAAGCCTGTCATACCTGACAAGCACAACGAAATGTCCCGAAGGGTCACCAAGGATATCATCCTCCTCATTTAAAATTCCATTCTCTCTTTTCGATCTATAAAGGAATGTTGAACTTAAACCGGATATCACAGGCACATTCCTAAAAAGATATTTCTTCAGCAGCCCTGTGGAGAAATCTCTGAAAAGGATTTCACCACCCAGTTCAAGAAATTCGACATAGCTTTCAATGGCAAAACTGAGCTTAGGGTCACCCTTCCCCTCCCCCCTTTTCTTCATTCTAATCATCATTTTTTCACTGCTCAATTCAAACCAGGTGGGATCAAAAACATGCAGGTTAAGGGTATAAATCTTTGCTGTATATCCCCGTTTTAATGCATGTATACCAAGATTTACTGCAAGAGTCCCCCCCTCCTTCAGAGATTTTACACCTGCAATCACTTCATCAAGAGATACCTGGTCATCAAAAAAATTATAAACAGCATGAAGGCATGTGGGCCCGCATGAAGTATCATCAGGCTGAGAATGAATATCCACTATTCTCTTCGCGGGATAGACCTTCTGCTGTTCTCGCCTGATGGGACTCACTATGCTCCCCTTTTGAGATACTTCATCTATATATGCCTGTTATCATTATATTAAACTTCTGTTTAATAAAGCTTCCGCCCTATGCTGAAACATGTTTACTTTTTTCTCCCGGACAGTTCACAACGATGGATAAAATCAATAAAAAGCGCTTTATACTTCCCGCCAAGCGCTGCAATATTTTCCGGATGCCATTGAACTGCTATAATATTCATTTCAGGATGCTCCACTGCCTCAACCAGGCCGTCACTTGAATATGCTGACTGAACAAGCCCCTTGCCGGGATTTTTTACACCCTGGTGATGCCTTGAATTCACCATGAATCTTTCGCACCTTATTACTTCAGAGAGCATGGTCCCCTCCTCAATTCTGACTTCATGGTGAAGATCTTCCGGATTAACAAAAATATTTCTGTGATTTATCCCTATCCTGAACTGACTCTCCAGATCCTGGTAAAGTGTACCGCCAAAATAAACATTAATAAGCTGAAACCCTCTGCAAATACCCAATACCGGTTTCCCTGAATTCAGAACTTTATCAAGAATATATAATTCTGCCTCGTCTCTTACTACCGAGGTGTTCCGTGAGAGTCCCGTATTCTTTTCACCATACATTTCAGGAGAGAGATCATCTCCCCCTGTCATAATAATGCCGTCAATTCCGGAAATTATCTGATCAAGTTTATCTTTATCTTCAAGAGGGGGGATAAGTACAGGGAGAGCCCCGCACTCTGCCACTGCCTTTACATAATCCGTAGGGATTGCATACTCTTCGATGCTGCCATTTTTCTCAATAGATAGTGTTAAACCTGTTTTTATCATAAATTCTCTTAATTATCCTCTTCCAGCAACATAAACAGCAGAGATACAACTGATTTAATAATACTAAAACTGTTTAAAAAATTATCATTTATTTTTAAATTAATAATGAGCCTTAAGCCCTGTTCCATAAAACCTTTAATACCCGCGTATACTATGGTGCCGGGATAAATATATCACATGTTACGAAGGGTTTTTTATTTAAAATTATATGAA
>DINC01000159.1:0-2771 GCA_002425885.1 Spirochaetia bacterium UBA5550
GGTAACCTTCGTGAAAGGGACAATACTTTTTGCATACAAATTTATGGTCAATAAAACTGTCATTTAGTAAAACAGTTTTACCGCATGCACCTTGCCCTAGTTCTTGCAGTAGATCGTAATCTTTTTTTCTTAAAAACTCGATAATGTTTGAACTCATATTTCCCCCTTTAATAACTATCTGGGTTTTATATTAATGAGGCCACGGATGGCCGATTAAAAAAGTTTTTGCGCTTTTTGCACATAACTATCAATTTTACTACATATGTCGTTTAATTTTCCGTGTTGGAATTAAAGAAGATCTGTGACATATAATTGCCTTTAATAGAACTCTTACAACCCGCTTTTACAACACTTTTTCTGCATATTAAAAAAAAATTATTCTTATTTCCAGAATAAATTTTAAATGCCCGTCATCTCTCCTCCAGGTGATGGGCTTATCCACGAATTTCTGAACACTTTTTATTTCTGTTAATTTTCTCTTCCGGCAGGTTTTTATTAGGCTTTCCTCTCTCTTAATTACTTCAAAAAGTATCTCAAAGACAGTCAGAAGTGTCTCAATCATACTACGGAGTATCTCCGACACACTCCGCAGTATGGTAGTCACTCTCCGGACAATCTCAAACACATTCCGGAGTATCTCTGTCACACTCGCGAGTATCTCGAATACATTACGAAGTACTTCAAAGGCTCTCCGTAGTATCTCGATCACTCTCTGAAGTATCTCCGCCGCACTCCGGAGTGTATCAGCCGCTCTCCGCAGTACCTCAATCACTCTCAGGAGTATAAAAAAAATACCCCGGAGTATATTATTTATACTCCGGGGCAAACAGGAAACATTAGCAAATAAAAATATCTTAACTGCTCTTCTGTTCGTTCTTCTTCTTAGTCTTTTTAAAGAACTCACCCATCTCATCATAAACCACGTTAAGTCCCGGAACCTTGTCGCGGTTCTGTTTTACCGCTGCATATACCTCCAGCGCCCCTGCCATTGCGTCGCTGCTTGCCGCCATGAGGGTATTGCTTATACCGTCTGCAAGCTGGTCCACCTGGTTTGAGATTATAACAAGGTCTTTTGCAAGGGCGTAGTCCTTTTTAAACTCATCAATATTAAACACTCCCGGTAATATCTGCGGGTGAACGTTTATTACATTATACGCTTTTTCTATAAAAGGCGCGTAGGTGTTCCCGGCTTTAAACAGACCCTGAATTTCTGAAGGCTGCAGAGTCAGCAGAAAGTTAAGGCTGCTTTTTATCTCCGCAAGTTTCTGCATAATGTCTGTCTTTGTTTCCGGTGCAATCGCTGCGGAAATTAAATTCTGTGATGCCATAATGTATTACTCTCCTGTAATAATAAATTTTTTTATTAAGATATTAATACGATGGTCATCGCCGAATCAGAAAAAAATTTTTTAGATTTTTTTAATTTTTTTTAATTATAGAAATTACAGCGGTTAACGATTGAATTAGTTCTTTTTGGTCATTGCGAGGAGCCCTTCGACGAGCTCAGGACAGGCTTCGCGACGTGGCAATCTGTTCAGGTTATATACTATTTATTATAAAAAATTACTATTTATGCTATAAACAGATTGTGACGCACATGGAAGTGCTAATGCTGCGGCTGCATGGACGCAGAGGAGCGGCCTTCACTCACTGACGTTCGTTCGCAATGACACGATTTAAACCATTCGTTATTTGCTTTAGCTCCGCAAAACACAAAATCCATCACTTTTCAGGATACCCCATTGCACGGGCAACAATTTTTGTTGAATCAGACTGTTCCAGAAAGAGCTTTGTAATAACCATTAAAGGGACTGAAAGCATCATCCCGGGAATCCCCCAGATGTAGCCCCACAAGACAAGGCCGAATAATACAGTAAATGTGTTAAGCCTCAGCCTGTTCCCCATGACAACAGGCTCAAGAACATTCCCGATGCTCATCTGTATAGCACCGAGAAGAAACAGAAGAATCAAAACAGGATTTAGCGAATCAGACTGAATAAAAAGCATTATTACAGGGGGAATTGTTGCAATCGTGGAACCTATATTCGGAATAAAATTAAGAATAAATGTCAGGAAAGCGAAAAAGAGAACAAATTTAACACCGAATAACCACAGGATAATCCCCGCGCATAACGCTGTAAGAAGGCTGATAAGTGACTTTATGATTATATAAGAGAAAACCGATTTTTTAATCTTTTCATAGTTTTCAACCAGGGTAGAGCCATCTTTCTCCCCGCCCACATGCTGCAGATAAAACTTATAATTTGACATCCCGGCAAGAAAAATAACATAATATATTGCGAACATGACAAACGATGCAACAAAGGAACGCAATACTCTTGCCAGCTCACCGGCAGTCTGCGAAAGAATCTGTACATCAAAACCCTCTCTGAATTCTTCAGTGATGTAAGCAAAATCAAATTCAGACTGGAACCTGTAGTTTACAATATCAAACAGTACTGATGTTTTATGTTTTAATCTTTCCATAAGAAAACCCTGCTGCTGCACGATCTGACTTGAAGTCGCAAGAATAATGTTTATAATAACAAAAAAAAGCAGCAAAGTAACCACAGATATAACGGGTATTATGAGCCATCTCGGAAGTTTTGTTTTTTCAAGATGAAGAATCAGGGGATGGAACAGTATCGCCAGCAGTAACGCAAGCACAAATGGAATCAGAATTGTTGATAAGATCTTGAGTAGATAGAAAACAAGCACTATCGAAAAAAAGATTAAAATCTTTTTAACTGTTTTATCCATGCATTATCTCT
>DINC01000159.1:2864-9631 GCA_002425885.1 Spirochaetia bacterium UBA5550
TCTTCTTACCGATCCTCTCACGATTAGTCTCAATCCTGTTTTTGTAATAGAATGCCCTTTCAGGTTTCAGCTGACTTAGAAGATCAAAAATATCCATCTCAAAGGAGAGCATGTTCTCCGGCACATCCTTTAAACCTGAATCTCTTATTGTTTTCAAATCCACTGCAACGTGACGTGAATTAATCATATCCGGCTGAACAGTCTCAGCTATTGAATCAAAATTCGATTTTGTAATTGTCCCTCCAACAGAAGTTCTCTTCCCTCTGTCTCTTGAAATTTTTACAATCTGTTTTGTTACCCTCATAACTTCAGGGTCATCCGGATGCATATCCATTGATGCGGAGAGATCGGAACGGGCAGCAGTGACGCTGTTAAGATCAGCAAATGAAGCCGAATCCGCTATTTCAAGTATATTTCTGTAGCCTGTAATTGTTTCAAGATTAATAGACTTCTTCAGATAAGGATAATGCGCCGGAGCAATCAGATTTTTAAGTGTATTTATAAAATTTCTGAGAGAGTATTCTGACTCAATCATAGGAGCAGTGATCCCTTCGATCCCTGCGGAGTAACAGAAACGAATATCGGTCCTTGCCTCAGGCCCGCCTATTTTCACAGTAACAGGTACCAGATCTTTACCAAGAGCATGGAGTAGATTCAGCTCATCATAATCCATATCCTCAGTTTCAGTCCCCCCCTTTAAACCGCAGAAACCTGAAGATGTAATAAGTTCTGCCAGATCTTTTCGAAGTCTTAGAAGAGAGTCCTCAACCTGCGGTTTTAAATTCATACTATGCTCCTGCAACACTTTAGTCAATAGAACTGTTTTTTAATTTATCGGCATAATTAAGATTTTGTATAAGTCCAAAATGCGGTCAATGAATTATTATCTGAGTAATGTTAAGCGTAGATATTGAAGTTGCTCCCCTTCAGAAGAGAGCTGTTTTTTTCATCTTTCTGATTCTTATCCCTGTATATCTGATTCCTTGCCTCAAACTCCATTGCAACTGCTGAATTCAGAGCCTGGAAGTCCTTTGATGAAGGTTCGCCGGGAGCCATTGCGGCTTTTTTCAGGGCCTCAGCTTTTGACAGAGCTTCCTCCGGAGTACGGGCACTCCCTGTGGAGAGAGTGACTCTCCCCCCCGTTGCATAAGCTTTTCCGTCAGGGCCTATTGTGTAGTCAAACTGTGCAGCGCCTATCTTCACAAGACGGGGATCGCCTCCGTGAGCAGCCTCATGGGCTCTTACCTCTTTATCACGGCGTTTAAGCTCCTCAACAGCTTTCTGTTCTTTGGAATCAGGCGCATTAGTATCCCGTTCTTTAGCAACAAGCACATGAGTGCTCCCCAATCTCCCTATTATCTGACCTGAAGATATGATCATATTTCCCCTCAACTTATTATCGGTATAATCGGAAGAAAACTTAAACTGCTCTTTGCAAAAAGATCCCCCCGGATTATTCAGAGGATTCAATCCCACTTGACATTAATAGAGCAAACTGATAGATAAAAAATGTTCACCCGTAAAATACTACGAACAACACATCTTAATCTATCATGGAGAGACCTATGACCGGAACCGGCTCCAGCAAAGTTTCAAGAAAGCTCTTCTGCTCTAAAAATAAAGCCCTGCTGATTCCGGCAATAATTCTCTTTGCGGTTTTCGCTTTTTTGTCTCATGACGCAAAAGCAGAGGGGGAGCAGGGACATATCAGATGGCTTATGGAGCCGGAGTTTGAATCTGCCGCAGATTTTACCGAAGGATTTGCAATGATAAAGAAAAATGGTAAATACGGCTATATAAACCGGGAAGGTAAAATTATCATTGAACCGCGTTTCGATATTGCCCATCCATTCAAAGAGGGTATGGCAAAAGTATTTGAAAAAAATAAAGGGTGGGGATTTATCAACACCAGCGGAAAAGTAGTAATTAATAATCTCTCATATATAGCTGATTTCTCTGAAGGATTAGCAACAGTATGTACCGACCTCCAATGGACAGGCTTTAATAACAGATACGGCATGGTGGACAAAAGCGGGCAGCTGGTTATTCCGGCTGAATTCGAATCGATCCCGGGATTTTCAGAAGGCCTCTCCCCCGCTGCCAAAAACGGAAAATACGGATATATAGATAAAACCGGCAGATTCGTTATCGAGCCAAAATTTGAAAAAGCATATAAATTTTCAGAGGGGTTGGCTCTCGTCAGAATAAACGGACTCTATGGTTATATAAACAGAGAGGGAAAAACAGTAATCGAAACAAAATTTAAAGAAGCTTATTCCTTTTCAGAGGGCCTGGCCTGGATTTTAGATTATGCCTATATAAATAAACAGGGTAATCCTGTTATTAAAACAGCTTTCGAAAGTTCGGGGTATTTTACTGAAGGCGTTGCCATCTTCACAAAAAATAACAAATATGGAATTATCAGCAGAAACGGAAACCTTATTGTTAAACCGGTATTTGAATACATGTTACCCTTTGCTGAAGGGCTGGCAGTTATTAAACAGAATAACCGGTGGGGATATATCGATAAAAAAGGTAATATCACCATCAAGCCGGTTTTCGAATTCGCAACAGATTTTTCCGAAGGTCTTGCTAAAGTTCAGATAAACGGCAAATGGGGTTTTATTGATAAAACCGGAAAATTTCAAATTAAACCTGAATATGACGGCGCCGGAATTTTTTCTGAAAGATTTGTTCTTCTGAAAAAAGAGGGTAAAACCGGTTTTGCAGTAAACCCGCTCCCTGCTGAAATCCAGACACAGGGCAGGGATAACGCGGGGATGCTCATCGGCACAGTTAAGTCTGTATCAGGCAACGAAATAATCGTCACCGGTAAAAATATTGCAGAACAGGTATGCATGGGTGATAAACTATGTGTATATTCCGGGGATAAACTCATAGTACTGTGCGCATCTTTCCCAATGATGACAATGACAAAGTGCGAATTAGTTACAGGAGAGAGAAACGATATTAAAACCAGTCTGAATGTCTACCGGTATAAAAAAATTCAGAAAGAGAAATGATTATCCTCGCCTACTTCTTCCACGCATAGAGCACAATGCTCTTCGGGAAGAAGTTGTTAAAAAACTCCTCACACCTTCGCATGAACTTTGACATAAGTCCCAGGTGAAGAAATTTGTGGTAACCCTTTGTAATGGGATGCTCACCGTCATGGAGCCCCACAACTCCGCGGATCATCCACCATATTGTATGGAATGAATGTTTGAATCCCACAGCATAAACCTCAAGGCCGTTTGCCCGCATTATATCTGCAAGCTGCGAGGGGTGATATTTCCTCACATGTCCACCTGGGGATGTAAAGTATTCATAAGTTATTGCATCATAAACAATTTCACTGATATATGTAGGCACAGTAATTGCAATACGTCCGTTCTGTTTTAAAACACGGGCAAGCTCTGCACATGCCTGAAAATCATCATTAACGTGTTCCATTACCTCTGAACAGATAATTCTGTCGAATGTCCCGTCTTTAAAAGGGAGATTAAGCGCGTCACCAATATGAGTGAGAAACGAACTTTTCTGATGCGCTCCGCCGCTCTTCATCATGCTTGCAATTGTATAACGTGTCTTAAACAGAGAATCAAGATCAAGGTCCATACAGAATACCGAGGCACCCTTTTTCATAAACTCAATGGAGTGCCGCCCAAGCCCGCACCCCGCGTCCAGCACAACATCACCCTCGCGTACTGCAAGCCTGTCAAAATCAACTGTAAGCATTAATTACCTCCTGGTAAACCTCAACCATCTCCTTAGCAGCATTCTCCCATGTGAAGACCGAGGTAATCCTTTTTCTTGCGGCTTTACCCATCCTCTCCCGCTCCTTAGGATTATCAAGGAGATAATCTATCGCCTCTGCAAGGCCGTAAGGATCCCGTGATTTAACAACGTAGCCTGTTTCCATATGGTTCCCAACTACTTCCGGGAGAGCGCCGCCGTCAGATGAAACAAGTGGGAGCTCACATGCCATGGCCTCAGCAGCAGGGAATCCGAACCCTTCATAAAGCGAAGGTGAAACAGCAATCTGGTGCTGCGAGTAAAGCTCTATAAGTTTATCACCGGGAATCTTCCCTGTGAAGTGTATCCTGTCATTGAGACCGAACTTATCGATCCATTTTGTAACATACATCCTGTTTGGCGCGCCGCCGTCGACTACAGTAAGGTGGAACCTGTTCTTTGTGAGAGTCATGGCCTTAAGCAGATAAACAACGCCTTTTTTCCTGTCCTCAACATTCCCCACAAATATCACACTGTTCGGCTTTTTCTTAACACCGGGGAGCGGCCTGAATATCTCAGTATCAAGACCGTTGTAGACAACACTCATATTCTCCTGCTTCACACCGAAAGCTTTATTGATTTCGATTGCAGAATCTTCAGAAACGGTGATTATATGGTCAAGGTGTCTCGCCACAAATCCCTGCATGATCAGAGGATAATATAACACCCGTTTAATTTTAAGCCTGAAGTCTGAAGGGTACTCAAACCATGTTGACCTGTCTATTGAAAGAGGATGATGTATTGTCGAAATAAAAGGTATACCCAGAAGTTTTATCAGCAGAAATCCGTAACCGAGATTCTGGTTGTCATGAATAATATCAAACTTATGAATCTTCTGAAGCTCCTTCAGTTTAAGGAAAGCCCTTACAGAAAATGTTTCGATCTCCGGGAATATACCGAACTTCGATGCCACAAATTCATAGAAATTCAAAGGCTCAAATGTTGCAAAGGGCTTATGCGGCTTGATGTAGTCTTTCTTTATATTGAAGTAGTTATGATTGCTGAGGTAGTGTATCTGAACTCCCTCCATTTCAGGGAAGTATGGCGGGCCCTGAATAACATGAACCTCATGCCCCAGCTTAACAAGCTCACGGGCAATATACATTGTATATATACCCTGACCGCCGCAGTACGGGTTTCCCCTGTATGTTAGTAGGCATATCTTCATTTCCCGCTCCTGTACTCTCTTACTACATCTTTGTAAACCTCAAAGGTGTTCTTTGCAGCAACAGGCCATGAAAAATTTTCAACAGCCCATTTTCTGCCGTTCTCACCCATCTTCTCCCTGAGTTTTTTGTCGCCAAGAAGTTTCAATATCCCCTCTTTCAGCGCAACAGGATCTTTAGGAGGGACAAGTATCCCGCAATCCGGGGAGACAACCTCTTTAAGTGAGCCGGATGTTGTTACAACAACAGGCGTCTTGCACGACATTGCCTCAACAGCCGGGAGCCCGAAACCTTCAAAAAGCGAAGACATCACGAGTAAGGTTTTTCTGCTGTATATGCTCACAAGGGCATCATAGCTCAGCTTCCCTGTGAATTTCACCCTGTGTCCAAGATTGTATTTCTTTATCATATCCGCCGCAGTCATCTTCTTCGGCGGGCCGTCATCAACAATAGTGAGAGTTATATTTTCCGGCAGCATTGTCATTGCCTCAAAAAGATAAACAAGCCCCTTTTTGCTGTCCTCGGTATTCCCTACAAAGAGAAGAGCATTCTCCTCTCTCTTCTCCCCGGTATTCTGGAACATGTCAACATCCATACCGTTATAAACAACAGAGACTCTCTCCCGCTTAACACCAAAGGCTTTCTGAAGTTCATCGATCCCCTCTCTGAATGAGGTGATAACACGGTCAAGCCTTCTGATTACAAAGCTCTGCATAACAAGGGGATAAAAAAGAACAGTAGTTGTTTTATCCCAGAGCCCGCGGTTCCCCATCAGGTCAGCTTCACGGTCCTTTGTAAGAGGGTGATGCACTGTGGTAACAATTGGTATTCCGTAACCCTTCATGGGAACAGTTGCCCATCCGAGAGACTGAATATCATGTATAATGTCGTATCTCTTTGTCTTAAGAATTTTCTTCAAAGCGAAAAATGTTCTGAAGCTGAAAGTCTCCATCTCAGGAAACATATGAAGCCTGGTTAAAACATAGTCGGCAAAATTCCAGGGAGAGAAAATCCTCTTCAGCTTTTCCAGAGGGATATCTTTTGTCTTGATGGACCACATATTGAGGTTCTCAATTTTATAGACAGTTGCCCACTCTTCAAGGGGATCAGGATAAGGGGGGCCGACAATTACATCAACCTCTGCACCGAGCTTCGCAAGCTCCTTTGAGAGATTGTATATATAGATACCCTGTCCCCCGCAGTAGGGATTCCCTCTGTAGCCGACAATAAGAACTCTCATAGGCTTCAGTCTGAACTATTACTTTTTATTTACCGGCAGTGTAGCTCTTGTTGTTATTATCGCCATACCTACCCAGAAGATTGCGCCGAGTATAACAGCAGATATAACAAGTGCAGGAACTGCAAGGGACCAGAAACTTCTTATATAAACTCCATAAACAAGAAGAGCAGCAAGTGCTGCAGTTATAAGGCAGAGGAAGAAAGCCTTAATTTTGGAGTTATCTTTTTTTTCAACAATTTCAGGCATTGGAGGCACCACCTTTATAGTAAGAATTACCCATCCTATCCAGAACCCTGTGGCAAGAACCCATAGAGTTATAACAGCAATGGGTATTGCGGCTGAATAGTATGTGAAGCTGTTTAATCCGTTTAAATCAGCAGAGGAGAATGATGAAAAATCCCCGTTATTGATTATGAAAAAAGAAAAGACTGACAACGCGAACAGACCGGCAGAGAGAATTACGGCCAGAAAGCCCCAGATTTTTGCTCTCGGCATATTATTGCCCCATGGAATGTATGATTATGATAGACTCTGACAGGTTAGATTCAGGTAAACATATGTCAACT
>DINC01000355.1 GCA_002425885.1 Spirochaetia bacterium UBA5550
GACTACAAAGATATGAATAATTTTATATTTTAAGGAGCAACCAATGAACTGGCAGGATAGAATAACATCCAACCCCGAAATATGTCATGGACGTGTCTGCATAAAAGGGACAAGAATAATGGTTTCTGTAGTACTTGATAATCTTTCAGAAGGTTTAACAATAGATGAAATCATTGAGGCTTATCCGCCGATTACAAGAGATGATATCTTAGCTGCGATTAATTATGCGGCAGAGCTGACAAAAGAACGGATAATACCCTTTGACAAGCTGGTATCTTAAATGAAGTTTAAACTTGATGAAAATATACCACCGCAAGCTGTAGATGTTTTCACTGCGAATGATCTTGATGCTGAAAGCGTCAGGGATGAGGGATTGACCGGTTGCAGTGATGATCATCTCATTTCGGTTTGTACTGATGAGAGTAGAATTCTTGTGACGCTTGATCTTGATTTCTCGGACATTAGAAGATACCCTCCGCCATCATTAAACGGAATAGTCATAATAAGAACTGAGAAGCAGAGCAGAAATCATATAATCTCTATCATTGANNAAATGGAAAACTTATGATCGTTGAAGATAACAGGATAAGAATAAGGTAATAACGATGCGTGACATCATCACAAACGACATATCGGGAGTGGAGATAAGCTATTACTTCATCTGTAAAAGAAAACTCTGGCTCTTTGCTCATAACATACAGATGGAGCACACAAGCGAAGCTGTGGAGATAGGAGCAGCTATTCATGAACATTCATATAAAAGAAAAAGGCGTGAGATTGATCTTGATGGTATAAAATTCGATTTCATTGAACCCGGTAAAGGGCTTATCCATGAAGTTAAGAAATCAAAAGCTGTAGAGGATGCTCATATATGGCAGCTTAAATACTATTTATACAGGCTTAAAAAACTTGGTGTATCGTTTACAGGGAAAATTGATTATCCGCTTATAAGGAGGACTGAGGAAGTCGGACTCAATGAAGGTGATGAGAAGGAAATTGAGCATATTCTTGGGAAAATAGGGGAGATTAAATCCATGCAGTCGCCTCCCCCTGAAAAGATGACCGGGATATGTAAAAAGTGCAGCTACTTTGAGTTCTGCTTCGCTTGATATGAGAGATTATTATATATTCAGATCAGGGCGGCTTGCACGACAGGACAACACTCTTATGCTCTCTCATGATGATGAGAATGGTTTTGAGCAGAAGGTGCCAATACCTGTTGAGGATGTTGATTCAATCTTCATATTCGGGGAGATGAATCTCAACACCAAACTTTTAAATTTTCTTAATCAGCATAATGTAATGGTTCACATTTATAATTATTACGGCTTTTATGCAGGTTCTTTCTATCCGCGTGAGTTTTTAAATGCAGGCGATGTGATTGTAAGGCAGTCGGCTCATTACCTTGATAATGAAAAGAGGCTCCGGATAGCAAAAGAGTTTATACGCGGCGCGGGTTATGGAATCATTCAGAACCTGAAGAGGTATAAAGAGAAATGTGCAGAGCCTCTTGAAAAGATTGAAGCGCTCTTTGAAAACATTGATAATCAGCATGACATACCGTCATTGATGGGGATTGAGGGGAATATCCGGGATCTGTATTATAGGTCTTTCCCTTTAATTATAAATCAGAAGATTGAGTTTGAGAAGAGGGTAAAGAACCCTCCGGATAACATGATGAATGCTTTTATCTCTTTTATGAACAGTCTTGTGTACACCGCTGTTTTAAAGGAGATTTACAGGACTCAGCTGAATCCGACAGTAAGCTTTCTGCATGAGCCATCTTACCGTAGGTTTTCCCTTGCCCTTGATGTGGCCGAGATCTTTAAGCCGATATTCGCGGACAGGATAATCTTCAGTCTGATGAACAATAACCAGATATCTGAAAAGCATTTTGATAAGGAACTTAATTACGCCTATCTTCTTGAAACTGGAAGGAAGATTGTTGTACACGAGTTTGATGAAAAACTGAATACAACGGTATATCATAAGCAGCTTAAAAAGAATGTCTCTTACAGGCGGATGATACGTCTTGAATTATATAAACTGATTAAGCATATACTCGGTGAAGATGAGTATAAATCTTTGCGTATATGGTGGTGATAAATGTTTGCAATAGCGGTTTATGATATTTCAACTCTTGATGCGGCAGGGAGAAGGCGTCTCCCAAAAGTGATGAAGACAATGAGGAAATACCTTCATCATTCTCAAAAATCTGTGTTTGAAGGGGAGATAACAGAAGCAAAGTTTTTTTCTTTAAAACGAGAGATTGAAGATTTGATTGACAGTAATGAAGATTATGTTGTATTCTTTAAAGTGCCGGGATTTACAGGACTTGACAGGGTTAATATCGGCAAGGATTTCGATCCGAACTCAAATATATTGTAATGCATTACCGGCACTTCGGGAATTTTTTATGTAGTTTTTAAGTTTAATCCCTGATTATATCAGGGATTTTTGATGGGTATCAGCTTCCAGTAGTGGGATTTAAAGTGTAGCAAGATTTACAATTTCATCGCCGATAATTCCGTATCAGCTTCCAGTAGTGG
>DINC01000081.1:0-144 GCA_002425885.1 Spirochaetia bacterium UBA5550
GTTCAGAAATATTTATGTTAATTCAGCAGTATATTAAGAAAAATAAAAAACGCTTTTTAAGGGGGTTAGATCCGGAAACAGTAAAAACTCAGTACAATGTTCCCTGATTAACCGATAAAAAGCGCTTTTGATGCGAAATCCGGA
>DINC01000081.1:188-3099 GCA_002425885.1 Spirochaetia bacterium UBA5550
TGTGGTATTAAGTCCCAGCTTGCGCAGACCGGCAGAATCACCAGGGGTGGGCATGTGTGTCAGGTGTACTTCGCATCCTGCAAGTTCTCTAAGCTTATGCATCGCAGCCTCGGCGCCGGGGTTTGCAGTGGCGCTTATAGCAAGCGCGATTAGAGTCTCCTCAAGGTCAAGGCTTACAGGGGCTCCCTGTAGAATCTCTTTTTTGAAGTTCATTAATGATGTAAGTATATATGAAGGGAGGAGGTCAATGCTTGCCGGAATCCCTGCAAGAGTTTTTGCCGCGTTAAGTACAACGCTCGATGTCGCGTGGAGAAGAGGGGAGTTGTACCCTTTAACTATGGTGCCATCGTGAAGTTCTATTGCAGCTCCGCTGAAAATTCCTTTATTGCCTTTATCTTTATTTTTTGCGGTTTCGGCCGCATTTCTGGCGTGAATAACAACTTCTCTATCTGTATCCTTAAGTCCCATATCTTTCATAAGTAGTTCCACCCGCTGAACAGTTTCCCTGTCACAGAGGCCCATCGCGTATTCGCAGGAGTATCGGAAGTAGCGTCTGATAATCTCCTGGCCTGAGGCAAATTTTACCGCTTCATTATCGGTTATTGCAAAACCTGCACGGTTTACCCCCATGTCTGTGGGTGATTTATAAAATGATGGAGCATCAGTAATTCTTTCGATAATGCGCTGAAGTAGAGGGAACGCGTCGATATCCCGGTTGTAGTTCACAGCTTTTTCATTATAGGCATCGAGATGAAAATGGTCGAGCATATTTACATCCCGGAGTTCGGCAGTTGCCGCTTCATAAGCGATATTTACAGGATGTTTAAGTGGCAGGTTCCATATAGGGAAAGTCTCGAATTTTGCATATGCGGCTTTTATACCTCTTTTATGCTCGTGATAGAGTTGTGAAAGGCATGTGGCGAGCTTACCGCTCCCAGGCCCCGGGCCTGTTACAACAACAATTGGTCTCTCTGTTTCAATGTAGTTATTGGCGCCATAACCCTCTTCACTTACAATAAGATCGATATCTGTGGGGTAACCCTTTGTAAACCTGTGGGTGTAAACTTTTACTCCTCTTCTTTCGAGTTTATTAAAAAAAGACTGAGCTCCAGGCTGCTCTTCATATCGTGTTATGACCACCGCGCGGACTGTTATACCCCAGTCATTGAAGTCGTCAATTGTCTTCATGGCGTCAGTATCATAGGTTATTCCGAAGTCTGCACGTATCTTTTTTTTCTCGATATCAATTGCGCAAACGCACATGATTACTTCAACAGAGTCTTTCATCCGTGAAAGGAGTTTCATCTTCACGTTCGGGTCAAAGCCGGGGAGTACTCTTGCAGCGTGGTAATCAAAAAGAATTTTACCGCCGAATTCAAGGTAGAGCTTGGAAAAACCGGAATTCTTTATACGTCCGAGAATCGCTTCACTCTGCTCTTTAAGGTAAAGTTCGTTATCAAAACCCGGTTTTTTCATGGTTGGTTCCCTGAATCAGTTTATATGAAGTATTAATTATATGTTCCTGAGCATTATCTTTTTGTCAAGCAATGAGAGTAAAAAAATATGCTCAGGTATTTTAAGGTGATGATTAAAGTAAATCAGTTCAGGGGGCGGCTTTTTCTGAATTTGAATTTTCTCCGGCGGAATTCGTCAATAAATTCCCTGGATGCCACGTATTTATCAGTAAATGTTACAATATATGATTCCTGGTATTTTGGCGGGATCAGTGTTAGCGGCCACATATGTTTTACTATTATATCTTTTTCCAGTTCATTAAGACTGAAATGTTTCAGTGCATTATTAAGCGCGATTTTCGGATGGGCAACTCCATGATATTTTTCTTTTGCGAGATCCGGCAGATCGTGGTTTCTCCAGTCATAAAGGAAAAAGTCATGCAGAAGCGCGCCGCGTGCAGCGGATCTATAATCAAGATTAAGATATTTGCATAACCTGTATGTCAGGTAGGAGACAATTTTCGCGTGCTCATAGATTGATGAGTTGTGATGAAAATAATCCCGCAGTTTGAGAAATTCCCTGTTATCCAGTATATCTGCAACGATAGTGTTATATTCATCCTCCGCAGGTTTTCTGTCCTTAATTATTGTTTCAATGTTTTCTGTAAGTCTGTTCATCATGTTTTCAGCCTTGTCTTTGAGTTTAATGTTGAGTTTTGAATTGAGATACTCATTTAGATCAGGGAAAGCTCCGAGTATCCTCCTGAAAGAATTTATAATTTTCTGCACTTCGGTGTTGCTGAGCAGAGAATATTTTTCATAAAGATAGATTATATCCTTTCTGAATCTATTGAGTGAGGCAGTTGAATAGGCCGCATCTGTTATGAAATATGCCAGAATCAGCCCGCTCATAATAAAAGAATCTCTGCCGCTGATTTTATTCACCTGATTATATATCACTGGATGTATATAGTTCGTAACAACCAGTGCCAGAAGCCCCCATCCGGTTGAGAAGAGGAGGCTCACTTTGCCATTCAGGTTAAACCTGTTGCCGGAATAATCCCATAGCTTGAGCTGGAAGATCTTTTCAAAAAATTCACCGGTTAAGTATTCTATTGCCGTAAGTATTAATGCGAATATAATAAACTGGAAAGGAACCGGGTATGCATTGAGCTGTTGATGGAGAAGTGAAACAAAAATTCCTCCGATACCATAAATAGGTACAAAAGGTCCATAAAGGAAGCCGGGATTAACCAGCCGTCTGTTATTTAGTGAGCGGTATATCAGTTCAATGATCCAACCGATAAATGAATAGAGAGCAAAATAAAGTGCAATATTGTTGTATGACATAATACGTGAATCTCTTTAGCCCCTCTAATCCTCTTACAGATTCAATCTTTATGTTATGACTGAGCCAAACTGTACAAAAGTCTAATTATATACAAGTGCAATTTTAT
>DINC01000081.1:3140-6313 GCA_002425885.1 Spirochaetia bacterium UBA5550
TAATTGATGGGAAAATATTCAATACGGGCTTTAACTTTTATAAAATAAAACAGGGGCAGAGAAGATGAAGAAGTTTTGCAGTTATTTTTTAATACTGTCTATTTTACTACTTTTTTTGAATTGTGCTTCATCACTCACCAGGGCCGCATCAGTGGGAGATGTTCATAAGGTTGATGAAATTCTTAATTCCGGTGCTGATATAAATGAGACAACAATCAGTGATGAGACAGCTCTTATGAGTGCAGTTTCACACAAAAAAATTAATGTTGTGAAATTCTTAATTAATAAAGGAGCTTATCTCAATGCACAGGATATGATGGGGAATACAGCACTCCATTTAGCAATAAAAAATAATGATCCTGAGATTGTTAAATTACTGGTTGAAGGTGGCGCCAGCATACATGTGCCTGATTATAATGACAGTTTAACTCCTGAACAGGTTGCCGATTATAAAGGGAATCTGCAGATTATTGAAATTATGAAACTTGCAGAACCTGAAGAAACCACAGTTAACAATGTCGCGGCCAATGATATTAAGCCTGATTCTGAATTAGTTCAGGTAGGTATTATTAATGCCCTTGATACAGCTAAACGTGAAGTGCTGGTATCAACAAACCGTACATTAAAAATTGGAGAGATCGTATGTATTGAACATGAAGGTAAAAGAATTATAATGTCAGCTTCATATCCTATGATGACTTCTTCTGTTTGTCAGCTTAAAGGGGACTATAAAAAGTATTTTATTGAACTTAAAAAAGGGATGTCTGTATTTAGATTTAAATCTGTTTCAAGAAGGGCGAAGGATTAAAAGAGATTATTCCGAGCTCAGGTATTTCTCGAGGTATTCTGTCAGGTCCCTTATATTTCTTCTAATCATAGCTTTAAATTCAACAGGTATATTCTGATCCGCAACAACTTTGTAGTAGTTTATCGCGTCCCTTACCTGTCAGTGTTTAATAAATTCATCGGCCTTCTGAAGCATCGGTTTGTATTTGTAGAAAGAGTACTCAAGAATATTTTTTTCGCGGGACAGGCTGAATTCATCCGGAAGTTTTTTAAAATCGAAACTCACCTTCAGGATCGGGAGTTCTCTTTTCTTTATCCTGTCAGGTTTAATAAATTTTTTATAGAAGTCCAGGTCATTTTTTTTCTTTTCATCAAGGCGGGAATCATCAAAGCTGTATTCCTGCTCATCTTTCTGCTGTTCGCCTAAAATTTCGAACTGTGAATCATCAGTTTTCTTTTTGTCCTCTTTCAGGATCTTTTCAAATATATCTTCATCTGTAAGTGTGCTGTCATCTTTCGGTTTCCCGTATTCACTTACCAGATCAAATTCATTGGCATCTTCTTCAGCTTCTGTATGCTTTTCAATCTCTCTCTCTTTCTCGCTTTTTAATATCTCTTCCGGTATTAGCGGTTCATCTGAAGTTTCTTCCGGTTTTTCTTCAACCGGTTCAGCTTCAAGCGGGAGTTCAGCAGTCTCCGGAACTTCAGGGAGAGCTTCAGCGGCAGTCTCTTCAGCAGGGAGCTGTACTTCAGGTTCCGGAGCAGGAGCCTCTAAAGGTTCCTCTTCTGCGGGGATCTCCTCTTCGAAACCTTCAATTTCATCAAGCGTCAGTTCATCCTGCAGTTCCTCATCGCGGAATTCCGGAATAGATTCAGGCTCATCAGGCAGCGGCTCTTCTATGGATTCAGTTTCTTCAGGACTGTATTCATCAATAAGCTCTTGCGTTTCCTGCTCTGTAATTTCAGGAATCTTTTCTTGGGATTCGGCGGTTTCGTCACGAGGCTCTGTTTCAAAATCGGGAAATACTTCAGGTTCAGGGAAAAGTTCCGGCTCCGGGAAGAGTTCCTCTTCGTGACGCAGTTCCTCCTCTTCGGGGAGTTCCTCTTCAAACCCTTCGATTTCGTCAAGTGTCAGTTCATCGTGAGGTTCTGTCTCACTGAATTCCGGGATAGATTCAGGTTCGTCAGGAGCCTCCGGTTCAGTAAGCTGTTCAAGCTCTTCAGATGTGAAGAGCTCCTCTTCGGGTGGAGCCTCATGCTTCGGCGGTTCCGGCGCGGGTTCCTCTTTTACGGCTTCGTTTTTTCTCTCATTGAGCTTCTCAAGTATTTCAAGTACCGGTTTCGGATCAAAATGAATCGGTATCGGAGCTTCATAACGGGCTTCAATAATTGCAGGAGCACGACTGGCTTCAGGGATTTTAGCCATGTCGTCAAATCGATCATGGATTTTATCGAGCGAATTCTTCAGGGTATTGAGCTTCTCCATCTCATTTCTGATCTGGTTCAGAAGGTCACTCTTATCTCTCTCTATGTCACGCGCAGCTTCCTGCTCTTTCAGTTCCCTGAGTCTGCTCAGTTCATTGAGCGCCTTGTCCCTGTCGTCGTTTATCTCTGAGAATTTATCTTTAAGTGTCTTAAGTTCATGCTGAAGGCTCGCAAATTCTGCATAATCATCGAGATCGAATTTTTCCTCAGGCTTGGCCCTGAGCCTGTCAACTTCATCGCGGATTGTGTTAAGCTCTTTTGTGATCTGTTCTGAAATTTTACTGATTATCTCTTCGGAATCTATGCTTTTTTCCGGGAGCCCGATATTTATTGTTGATGGCACGGGCCCGTCGATTTTAAGTCTAAGCTCTCCTCCGGACTGCTGCTGTTCAGAGATCCTTGATTCTATTTTTTTCTTTATATCCTCATCACGTCTCTGCCGGAAATGGTTCAGATATTCGATGTTGCCGTCAATTTTTTCCCTTACAGAGCTGTCGAGAATTCTATCACGCACACCTCTGAAAAGAGATATGGCGGTTTCAATATCCCCTTTGCGTGCATACACTTCTGAGTTGATAAGTGTTCTTTTGTAGAGCTTGAACCGTGAGTTGTCGGGTATTATCTCGTTTGCGGAGAAGGGGAGCTGCAGAGCGCCGGAAGGTTCCTGACTTTCAGGAAGAGGTTCCCTCCCTGTCTGTTCCGGTATCTTTTCTTCAGGGAACTCTTTCTCTATTGCCCTGTCGGAAGCTCTTCTTCTGAGGATTCTTTCCGCTTCATCGTTTTCAGCAGGGGCTTTTTTTTCAGGTATATCCGCAGCTGCTCCCTTTGAGCCGAATAGAGCCCATGCAAGGAGCAGCAGGATTATCACTAATGCAATTACAAGAATTATACTCATATATTCC
>DINC01000081.1:6322-9402 GCA_002425885.1 Spirochaetia bacterium UBA5550
CTGGAAATTATTCCGGTTATCATATTATCGGCATCAGCAGCTGAAATACTCAGCGAAATTTTTGTCAATAATCGCATATTTTCAGAAAAATTATAGACACTTTTCACCTCATAATTTTTTTGTAAAGATAAAATGGAATGCATATTCAGGAATAGATGCTGAAATGGCTTTCAGAAAATTCAACAAGTCAGAGGTTAGATTATGACAGAGAAAATAAACAGGAACATGACCTTCGGTGAACTTCTTCGCGCGNNGACTCCGGTGCTTGGCAGTTACGGACTTCACTGCATAGGGTGCAGGCTCAGTGTTTCTGAAACTATAGAGCAGGGGATGAAAGCCCATGGGATGGATGACAGCATGGTGGATAAGCTTATTGTTGAGCTGAACCAGAAGGCTGGAATCAAATAACTATTATGCTGTAAGTATTATCAGGGAATGGGGGGGAAGAATAACCTCATTCCCTTTTAAAAAAGGCTCATTCCCCTGAAGAAATATATCCTCCCCCTCAACAGCAGAAGTATTAATTGATGTTTTCCAGCTCCGGCCGGACGGTGTTTCAGGAACTTTAAATAATCTGTCTGTTCCCGAGGGGTTAAACATCATGTAAAAGTCTGAATCGGGGAGCAGAAAAAGCTCTTCCGCGTATGCTCCGTTAATTACTGCAGCAATGCATAAATCCTCACCGCTCCAATCCGGTTTTTTATTCTCAGGGGTCATCCATAGAATATCTTCAGTTGTGAAACCCTTTTTCTTATCGCCGGAGTAGAATCTCATAGATCTGAGGATCGGGTGATTTTTGCGGAATTCGATCATCTTTCTTGTAAATTCATATATTTCACTGTTCTTTCCGGCAAGAGACCAGTTTATCCATGATATTTCATTATCCTGACAGTATGAGTTATTGTTCCCTTTCTGGGACCTTCTGAATTCATCTCCGGCAAGCATCATAGGTATACCAAGGGAGAGGAAAAGAGTGGCAGTGAAGTTTTTAATCATCATGACCCTGAGCCGTTCAATCTCCGGCGGGGCGCTTATCCCTTCAATTCCCCAGTTGCAGCTGAAGTTGTGGTTCTCTCCATCCCTGTTGTTTTCGCCGTTCTCTATATTGTGTTTGCTGTTGTAGCTCACAAGATCATTAAGTGTAAATCCGTCATGGCAGGTTATAAAGTTTATACTCCTGCATGGCGCGGATGTATTATAAAGGTCTGAACTTCCGGTAAGTCTTGTGGCAAAGAGCCCCTTGAAGCCCTGTTCGCCGCGCCAGAATCGTCTGATATCATCCCTGTACCTTCCATTCCACTCAGCCCATCTACCGGGAAATTTACCCACCTGGTATGCGCCCCCAGCGTCCCAGGCCTCAGCGATTATTTTTACATTTCTGAGTATAGGGTCTTCTTCAATCCATTCGATAAGCGGGGGGTTGGAGAGCATCTCTCCCTTCTGATCTCTCCCGAGTATCGATGCAAGGTCAAAGCGGAAACCGTCTACATCCATCTCAATAAACCAGTAGCGGAGGCAGTCCAGTATAAACTGCCTCACGAGAGGGTGGTTGCAGTTAACAGTGTTACCGCATCCTGAGTAGTTTTTGTAATATTTTTTATCCTCATCCAGCATATAATATATAGTGTTATCAATCCCTCTGAATGATAGAGTTGGCCCCCTGTGATCACCTTCATGTGTATGATTGAATACCACATCAAGAATAACTTCAATTCCGGCTTCATTAAACTGCTTTACCATGTCCCTGAATTCTTTCACCTGGCTCCCCAGTGTTCCGGATGCGGAGTAGCTCCCTTTAGGCGCGAAAAAAGCTATTGTGCTGTATCCCCAGTAGTTCTTTAGTTTTTCACCTGTAACAGGGTTGATATTGATGTTTTCAAATTCATCAAATTCCTGTATAGGGAGAAGTTCCACAGCGTTAACACCGAGTTTTTTCAGGTATGGTATCTTTTCAGTGAGCCCTTTAAACGTACCGGGAGCTGTAACACCTGATGATTCATGGGCAGTGAACCCCTTAACATGGAGCTCGTAAATTATAAGATCATTTTCCGGTATCCTTATGGGGTTTTTTACAAGTTCATTACGCCCGTTAAGTACAATGCTTTTAGGGACGTATGGCGCGCTGTCGATCATTGAAAAGGAGTACTCCTCATCTTCAGAGCCGAGGATTACACCTCTCGCTCTTGTAAGATCCCACTTGAAGTTCCCTGTGATAGCCCGTGAGTAAGGATCAAGGAGGAGTTTGTTGTCATTAAATCTGTGGCCGCAGGCTGGATCATACTCTCCTGAAATTCTGTAACCGTAGACCTGACCCTCCAGGAGCCCGGCAATCCAGATATGCCATACGTCACCTGTTTTATTGAGGAATGGATCCATCGGTATTTCAGTAAAATCTGAATTATTTTCCGCAGAATGGAAAAGGACAAGCGTTACTCCGGTGGCGTTTCTTGTAAAAATTGAAAACTGGATGCCGTTGTTAATAATATTCGCTCCAAGTGGATTGGGGAGGCCGGGAGCGGTTTTTAAATTTTCAAATTTATTCATATTATTATGTTATTAACAGTATGGTAATAGAATCCCTTAAGCTTTAACCGGTTATAAAATGATATATCAGGATAAAGCTGTGTATCCTGATATCAGCGGTACTTTTATATTTATATATAATATATTTTAAGGGGAATTGCGAGTTTATTTTACTACAAAAGACTTTAATATAAGTCTTATTATATCTCTTTCGGGATCATTTGTGTAAACACTTATTGATTTGTTTAATGGGCCTTCCCGTTCATCTGTATAGAGTTCAACTACAATCTCACCGCTGCCGCCGGCAGGGATCTCCCTCTTCGAAAGGAGAGTTCCTGTGCAGCCTCATCCGGCTTTAACTCTTTCAATAATCAGGGTTGATGTCCCTCTGTTGGTAAAGGTAAAAGTATGTGTAACAGTGGAGCTTGTTTTTACCTTCCCGAAATCATGAGTTGTTTCCTTAAAAAAGGCAACAGGTTTTGCATCGCATGAACTGAAAGCGAAAACCAGAAGGATTGTGAGTGCTGAAAAAATTTTAGTTTTCATTATACTACCGG
>DINC01000277.1 GCA_002425885.1 Spirochaetia bacterium UBA5550
TATTCGTTTAAAGAAAGCCGGAAAAACTTACTCGTACCCGATCTGTCTGATGCTTTTACAAAAAAGCTTTATTCAACCTACCTAAGTTACCTTCCTGAAAATCATTTTTCTTATCAATTAAAGATGAATACAGATGAAAGGGGCAGCTTTACGGAGTTTCTGAGATCACCGGATAGAGGACAAGTATCGATCAACATTTCCAAACCAGGTATCACCAAAGGGCAACACTGGCATCATTCAAAAAACGAAAAGTTTTTAGTGGTAAGCGGTAAAGGGGTGATTCGCTTCCGGAAGATCAATGAAGAAAAAGTGCACGAATATTTTGTTTCAGGTGATAAACTGGAAGTAGTGGACATTCCTGTGGGATACACACATAACATTGAGAATCTGGGCAAAACAGATATGGTAACGGTGATGTGGGTAAATGAAGTGTTTGATCCGGAACGTCCAGACACCTATTTCCTGCCGGTAGAAAATTAAAAAGAAGATTTAATGAAAAAATTAAAAGTTTTAACCGTTGTGGGCACGCGCCCAGAAATCATACGATTGGCCTGCGTGTTGCAAAAGCTGGATACGTCGGAGGCGATCGAGCACGTACTGGTGCATACGGGCCAGAACTATGATTATGAACTGAACGAAGTATTCTTTGAAGACCTGGGATTGCGCAAACCGGATTAATTTCTAAATGCGGCCGGGAAAAATGCCACCGAAACCGCCGGCCAAATCCTGGTCAATATAAATCCCGTATTGGAACAGGTCCAACCCGATGCGTTTCTCGTGTTGGGAGACACCAACTCTTGCCTTTGTGCCATCGCGGCAAAAAAACGGCACATCCCCATTTTCCACATGGAGGCCGGGAACCGTTGCTTTGACCAACGGGTGCCGGAAGAAAGCAACCGGAAAATAGTGGATCATACGGCCGNNATGCACATTTCCGAAGAAAAGATGCAAAAGTATCTATCGGGAAAAGTGTTACCGGAAATTAGAAATACAGTAAAAATGGAAATCTCAGTACAGTGAAAACGGTAACAAGACTACAGCGATAATGGCAACAGCAGTGCAGTAAAAACGGTAACAATAGTGCAGTGTTTTTGAGAAATAATTTTCACCTTTAAGTCATAATTTTAAAGCAAAGGTATTATGACAGAGAAGGAATATAAATCACTCAATCGTTACATTATGTACGACACTATTCACCGGCTTCGTCATGAGGAGCATCAATCGATTCAATGGATTGCCGATTATCTCGGGATCAATTTTAGAACAGTAAAGAAGTACCTGGAGATGGATATCAAGGAGTTTGAAAGTTACTCAAACAGCTTGAACGAGCGTGACTGCATTCTAGAGCCTTACAGGAGCTTCATTGTAGAACGCCTGGGTCAGTTCCAGGATACACCGGCTGCGCAGATGCATGACTGGTTAAAGGAGTATCATCCTTCTTTTCCTCGTGTAACACCTAAAACTGTTTACAACTTTGTCATGAAGATCCGACAGGAGCACAATCTGCCCAAGTTAAAAGTCAATGAACGCGAGTATGGATCTCTCCCCGAAACGCCACCGGGTAAATATGCCCAGGTTGACTTCGGTGAATACAAGCTGCGAAAAGGCGACGGTTCAAGGGTCAAAATTTACTTCTTTGCCATGGTCCTGGGATATAGCCGCTACAAGTTTATTTGCTTCCAGGATAAACCTTTCACCAGCGAGAACGCTGTCTACGCTCATGAGCTTGCTTTTCGTTTCTTTCATGGGATACCCAGGTTTATTATTTATGACCAGGATTCTGTCTTTCTTTATGATGAGAACATCGGGGATTACATTATGACAGAGGTATTCAACAGCTATGTGAAAAGCCGTCCGTTCAAGCCCGTTTTTTGCCGTAAAGCAGACCCCGAGAGCAAGGGGAAGATAGAGAACGTGATCAAGTATGTCAAACAGAACTTTTTACTGAACAGGTCATACAGCAATTTGGATAACCTTAGCAAGGAAGCCGAATACTGGTTGACCAGGACAGGCAATGCCATGGTTCATAATACTACCTGCAAGGTGCCCCAGCAGGTATGGAGCTCTGAATGTAAAGATTTACAACCATACATACCCGTGACTTCCTCCGCACTTGAGTTAGGGCATAAAGTTCAAAACACAAACAGCCTACGTTACAAAGGGAACACCTACTCGCTTCCTTCCGGCACGTACCGTGGTGAAGAGACCAGGGTTCTTGTCGATGAAGAAAATGGCACACTCGTGATCAAAACCATGGATGGAGAGCTCCTGGCAAAGCACCTTATACCGGCCGGGCGCGGAGAGAAAGTCATTAACAATAATCATCAGCGTGATAAATCAACTAGCATCCAGAATCTCTGTGATAAGGTGAAGGTTCAGTTCACGGATCAATCAGGGGCTGAAATCTTCCTGTCCAAAATAAAAGAACGTTATCCCCGATATATAAGGGACCAGATAACTGTCATGTTGAACTGCCTGGCAAAATATGCGCCGGAAGACACTGACAAAGCACTTGATACGTGCCTTGAGAAAGCCCTCTACAGTGCGAATGACTTCAAGTCAATACTCTCCTCCAGTGCGGTGATCAGGGAGAATAATAATGAGGTAGAGATCAAATCCCTTGGCACTCCTGAAACACAATTGATGGTAAATATCAGGCCAAACAAATCCACCATCGATGTGTATCAAAACCTCTTTATAAGCAACTGATATGACGCCGGATAAATTAACAACCATACGCGGGTATGCAAAACGACTCAGGCTCTCCGGACTAACTGTCAATGCCCAGGATATCCTGCTAAGAGCACAGAAAGAGTCTCCCAGTTATGATGATTTTTTAAGTCTTGTGCTGGAGTTGGAAGTTCAAGGCCGTGAAGAGAAGCAGAGACTTTTACGTTTAAAAGCTGCCAAACTTCCACTATCACATAATCTTAACATGTATGACCACTCCATCTCAAATGGATTGAGCGCAACTCAACTAAACCAACTTCGGGAACTGCATTGGGTCGAAGAAAGCTTCAACCTTATGCTTGCGGGGCCTTGTGGTGTTGGCAAAACATTTATCGCTTCAGGCCTTTGTGCCGATGCCATTGACAAGGGGTATAAAGCATACTTCAGAAGTATGGATGAACTACTGACCACGCTTAAGTTGAAAAATATAGTTGCCAGTGCAAAAAGGGAATACAAGAACCTGGCTGCCGCGGACGTGATTGTCATAGATGACCTGATGAATATATCTGTGAATCGCGAGGAAGGGAATCTTCTCTTTGCCTTTATGAACAGCATATACGAATCCACTTCGTTTATTATCACCACCAATAAATCACCTGCAGAATGGGCTCGTTCGCTTGATGACGAAGTGCTGGCAACGGCTCTTTTAGACAGACTGCTCTATAAATGTGAACTTTTGCAACTCAAAGGAAAGAGTTACAGAATGACTAACAGAAAAACTATTTTTGATGAAAACTAAAAAAATGAATGAAAAATGGAAACAAAAAAATGGGAATGTGAATGAATAAATTACCTTTGCAAAAGATGCACAGTTGTTACTGAAATTACTGCATCATTGTTACCAAAAGTGCTGCATTGTTGTTACCGAAAACACTGCACTTTAATTTACCGAAATTACTGCATTCTCAGTTACCGTTAACAA
>DINC01000276.1 GCA_002425885.1 Spirochaetia bacterium UBA5550
TATAATATTGAAATTATTATCTCAATGAACAATCTTTGTAATCATACAGGAGGATATAAATGGGATCACTTGCAGAAACAGGAACTAAGACTTTTGAAGCTGACGTATTAAAAACAGCGGGCAAAGTGCTGGTTGACTTCTGGGCGCCGTGGTGCGGACCTTGCAGAATGCAGACACCGATACTTGAAAGGCTTGCAGCAGGAGGAGATATCAGCGCGAAGATATTTAAAGTCAACACTGATGAAAATCCCGATATCGCACAGAAGTACGGTATCGTTTCTATACCTACACTTATACTTTTCGAAAACGGTCAGGAAGTAGAAAGATACGTCGGAGTTCAGCCGGAAAATATTCTCAAAACAAAACTGGCTTAATCTTCGTGAGGGCAGTTGTACAAAGAGTTAAAAGCGCCTCAGTAACTGTTGACGGCGAGGTCATCGCCTCAACAGGTAACGGCCTTCTTATACTTGCGGGCTTTCACAGCAGCGACACACATGAAGACTCAGACTATATAATAAGCAAATGCATCAACCTGCGTATCTTTGAAGATACTGCCGGACTTATGAATTTATCAGTGGCAGACCTCAGAGGTGAAATTCTTGTTGTTTCGCAGTTCACACTATACGGTGACGCAAGAAAAGGGAGGCGCCCTTCGTTTTCAGATTCCATGCCACCTGCAAAAGCGGAGCAGTTTTACAATGAGTTTCTGAATAAATTTAAAGAGAGTTACAGCGCAGTTCAGAGCGGCAGGTTCCAGGCGGATATGGATGTTGCGCTGGTTAACTCAGGCCCTGTTACAATTCTTCTGGACAGCAAAAAACAGTTTTAAAATCAGCGGATTATATCATCAATCAATTCAATCTTGTCTTTTGAAACAAGAATCAGATCAAATCTGAATGTATACTCCTTTGTGTTATACGATGGATGTGATGCGAGAAAAACTCTTGCAGCAGTACGGAGGTGTCTCTTCTTCGATTCATTGATGGAGTAGATCCCTCCGCCGAAAGCATCACCGCTTCTTGACTTCACCTCGGCAAAAACAACGAGATCTTTCTTAACTGCTATTATATCAATTTCGCCGATCTTACCGGCACGGTAGTTCCGCTCAATTATTGAGAAGCCCTTTTCCTGAAGAAAAACGGCAGCCCGCTCCTCCCCCTCTGCGCCGAACTTCTTCCTGTAGAGATCGTTCAATCAGAAGCCCCAGAGTATATCGAAGAGGTTGATGCCTGCCTCTTTTTCACTGAGCACTTTATTGATATATTTTGTGGTATCCTCAAGGAGGTTTATTATCCGTGTATCAGTTATCTTCTGTCCTGCGGAATCTATTATAAGTTTTATTATGGGGCGGAGAGGTTTCTCCGTAACAGATCCTATAACTATCCCTATGGAATTATCATTAAGCTGCACTATTGATCCTATAGGATAAACAGACATCCTGGAGAGAAATAATTTCAGAATTTCAGGGTCAAACTTGTTTACTCCGCTTGCAAGGAGGTTCTTCATAGCGTGATAGGCGTAAACCTTACCGCGGTAGCTCCTGTTGGATATCTGCGCCTCGTAGCTGTCAGCAATTGCGGCTATGCGCGCGTACTCATCGATCTCCTTACCTTTAAGGCCGCGCGGGTACCCTTTACCGTCAAACTGCTCATGGTGCTGAAGAGAGATGTTGGCAATCCGCTCGTTAAGCTCAGTATAATTGATTAGGGCCTTATATCCGTGAAGAGGGTGCGCCTTAATCATCTGGTATTCACTGTCTGTAAGGTTCGACTGCTTATGTATTATGTAAACAGGTATTTTTGTCATACCTGAATCTATCAGTATTGTACCTGTCCCCAGTTCGATGAGCTGCTTATCATTATAATTCATCGCCTGGCCGATTATCAGAGAATAAAATGTCACATTTACGGAATGGGTAACGAGATAATTCCTGTCCACATCATCAAGCCCGGTGAGGAAAAGAAAAACATTGCTGTTCTCTTTAATAAGTCCCAGAATATCAGATACAACTTTCTGAACAGACGGAAGCTCAATGGGGAGATCTTTGCGGATAAGGGAATACATCCTGTCAATTTTATAGCATGCATTGTTGTGTACTTCAATAAGTCTTTTCCTGAGGGAGAGGAGCTGTTCATAATCATGAAGTATCTGGTTGCTTTTTGCTGAACCGCTTGTGACAAAATTTCCCTGCTGTATAACATCAGCAGTCGTTTCCACTTCGGCAACCCCCCACTTCATCAGTTTTTTTATATCATCCTCTTTCAGGGGAATATTAGGCCCCACCAGCATGTTGTCGCTGTCGATATAAACAGCTTTATTAAACATCATCCCTGGTTTAAGCTCTTCCACAGATATCTTCTTCATTTCAGTCATTAAACATTCCCGCAGAATTAATTTTGTCCCTGAAATCTGAATTCATCTCATAGCAGTATGCCATAACCGCAGCAACAGCGCTAAAAAGATCCTCAGGTATAGAATCGCCTGTATTAAGCCCAAAAAGAAGCCCGGTCAGATCAATATCTCTATAGATTGAAATATTTTTTTCCTCCGCTATTTGCAACATTTTTTTTACAAGTGCACCTTTTGCTTTAGCAATTATTCTCGGTGCATCACTTCTATACTCTATTGCTACACTTTTATCCATTAAACTTTGACATCAAACTCTCTTTTTATATAAAAATCTGTACGCCAGANNTGGAACATTATAAACGGTTTTTTAACATTCATCAATTCCAGATTTCTTTTAAGAATATCCCCTCTCTCCCTGAAAAAATCAATAATATCATCATTTTCGGAAAAAACAGAGATAATTGTTCCATTTTTATCCCCCTTCACAGACGCATACACCCTCCCGATAGCTGAAAACTCCATATCAAAAAAATATGCCCCCTCATAAAGGATATACCTTAGCTTTGAAAAACCTTCACCATCAGGAACAGCCATATCCCCATATCCTCTATCCGGTCTATCATCTTCTATCAGAAAGCTTAAAATATCAGTAAAAGCCCCATCGTCCTCCGAAAGATTTCTGCATATATCGTCAATTTTCTCTTCAATATTCTCCTCTCTCATTCTCCGCAGGTTTCCGGCTCCTCTTTCAGCGAACATATAATATGCGGCAAGGGCTGCAGCTCCCCCTTTTCCGGAAAAAATCATGGAAAGATCTGCAAGGGTGCTGTAGCTTATCCCCTTTTTCAGCAGATAATTGAAAAGTTCAGCCTGTGTTTTCCCCTCTTTCCCCTCTCTTTTAATCCCTGCAAGAAAAAGATTCAGGGTGAACAGATCAACTTTTCCGGTTCCGAGAAATTTCATGAGGTTATGCGGAGAGATATCATCAAAAGCGGATTCAGGAAGAACTGAAATAGATAGAAGGAGTTTAATGAACTCATCTGAAACAGGTTTACCTGCAATAGTGAAAGCAATCCTTTCCGGGGTCTTCTCACTCAGTATAAGCTCAACACTCCCTCCGGAGGGGACCCCTGCTGTAAAATCAGCTGTGATTTTTTTCCCTCTGAATTCAAGGAGAGCTGTATTGCCCCCGCTCTGTATAATCTTCGCAGTAATCCTGTCACCGGGGCGGAGGTCGCTGAAAAGAGCAGAGTTCCCGCCCCCCTGTCTCACAGAAATTGCCTGAAGATGCTGATCGCTAATCTTCATTAAAGAGTATCCCCTGCGCCTCGATCATGCTTCTCACGGGATCATAGCTTTTTCTGTGCACCCTGGAAAAGCCGGTTTTTTCTATTGATTCGAGATGAGAAGCTGTTCCGTAACCCTTGTTACAGTTGAATCCGTATCCGGGGCACTTAACATCGATCTTATCCATAATCGCATCACGTCTGACCTTTGCAAGGATCGACGCGGAAGCAATGGACAGAGATCTGCTGTCACCCTTTATTACTGATACTGATGGAATGTTAAAGCTGAATTTATAATTTCCATCGATGATGAGAACATCAGGTTTAACAGGGGATTTTTCGAGCAGCCTTTTTATACCAAGTTCTGTTGCCCGGTTTATATTTATTTCATCAATGATTGTGTGAGGCACAAGAACTGATATTGCTGTGAGTGCATATTTTTCTATATCAGCAAGGGCTCTGACCCTTTTTTTGTGGGTTATCTGCTTGGAATCATTTATTGTGCAGGAGATCTCCTCCGGGGTACAGCTGTAAATTTCATGGGAGTATATAACAAGGCCGATACCCAGGGGCCCGGCAAGAGCCCCCCTCCCGGCCTCGTCAATACCTGCTATACACCTGTATCCTTCCCTGAAAAGCGCTTCTTCAATTGAAAAATCCGGGCGGCTCTTTTCAGCATTAAAAAGGGGGGACATCTCTGCCACCCCCTGTTAATTTCATGAGTAAACGGCCGGATTGAACCGTGCCGTTTATTTTCTGAATGTCTACTCTGTCAAAAGCCTTACTATTCAGCTTTAGGAGCTTCATTTTTAGCTGTTCTGAAAATTCTTTCTCTCAGTTTCGCTGATTTGCCCTTTCTCTCCCTGAGGAAGTAAAGTTTTGCTCTTCTGACTTTACCTTTTCTTACTGTTTCAATTTTTGCTATTCTTGTTGAATAGAAGGGGAACACCCTTTCAACTCCAACTTCAAATGATATTTTTCTTACAGTAAAGGTTTTGCTCAGGCCCTTATTATCAATAGCAATAACAACTCCTTCGTAAACCTGAATCCTTTCCTTGTTTCCTTCAACAATTTTGTAGTGAACACGGACAGTATCTCCGATTTCAAAAGTCATTTCCCTTTCAACAGGTTTGATATCCTTCTCGATTGCCTGCATTATATCCATTTCGGTCACTCCCCTAATATTATTCTCTTCAGATAATTTTTATAAAGATCAGGCCTTACAGACCTGGTTTTTTCAATTCTCTTCTCATGCCGCCATCCGGCTATTTTTGCGTGATCCCCGGAAATGAGAACGTCCGGTACATTCATCCCGCGGAATTCAGCGGGCCTTGTGTACTGAGGATACTCCAGCAGATCAGATTCAAAGCTCTCCTCAACAAGCGACTCGCTGTTTGACATAAAGCCCGGGATATTCCTTGCAACAGCATCAACTATTATAAGAGCGGCAAACTCCCCGCCCGACAGGACATAGTCCCCTGTTGAAACCTCGTGATCAACAAAAGTATCAATTACCCTCTGGTCGATCCCCTCGTAATGTCCGCAGATTACTGAAACTGATTCCACCCTGCTGAGCTCCTTCACAAACTCCTGTGTCAGAGGCCGCCCTGATGGAGAAGTGTAAAGCATCTTTGATCCCCCGGCTTCATTGGACTCAATGGCCCTGAAGAGCGGCTCCGGCATTATAACCATACCTGAACCACCGCCGTAGGGATAATCGTCACATCTCCTGAACCTGTCTTCCGAATAATCCCTTATGTCAATAATCCGTATATCAATAATTCCGGATTCAACCGCCTTCCCCAGAAGACCCGATTTAAAGGGTGATTCAAAAAAATCGGGGAAAAGCGTATAAATCTTAAAAATCAAGCAAACCCTCAACAGGGGTTATCTCGATTATCCTATCTTTAATTCTTTCAGTATTCACCATGCTTTCAACAAAGGGGATCATAACACTTTTCCCTTTCTGATCTTCTATTAACAGAATTTCACCGGAGCCGGCTTCCATTATATCCTTCACAGTGCCGAAATCAGAGCCTTTGTATAAAACCCCGCATCCGATTATATCGTAATAAAAGAAAGCATCATCTTCAAGTTCGTTACGGAACTTCTCAGCGGAAGCACCGTCTATAAAAATATCAATCCCTTTAAGAAGGTCTGCGCTGTTTCTGTCTTCAATACCTTCAAGCTTGAGAAAGCACATTTTATCCTTATGGGGCCTGAACTCGCTTACAGTAAACTTTTTATATCCTTCATTCAGCTTCAGGTAAACAGTATTTCCCGGATTGAATCTCTCCGGGATTGCGGTAACAAGATAAATTTTAAGGCCGCCTTTAAGGCTGTGCGAGCCCGCGATTCTGGCTACCCTGATATATTCATTTTCGGGAATCAATCAAGTATTTCCAGTACAACTCTCTTTCCGGTTTTTGTAGCAGAGGCATTAATGATAGTTCTGATTGCCCTGGCAATTCTTCCATGTTTACCGATTACCTTTCCGATATCCTCTTTGGTTACCTTCAGTTCAAGTATTGTGGATTTTTCACCCTCAATCTCTCTTATTTCCACCTGTTCAGGATGATCAACCAGAGACTTTACCATATACGCAACTAGCTCACTGTAGTTCATTACCGCCCCCTGAAAAATTATTTGCCGCTTGTATGCTTCTGCCAGATCCCTTCTTTTTTAAGCAGCTCCCTGATTGTATCTGTAGGCTGTGCACCCTGTTTCAGCCATTTAAGAACTTTCTCTTCATCAACATCAAACTGTTTTCCATTAATGATAGGCTGGTATTTCCCAAGATACTCCACCACATCGCCATCTCTCTTGGTTCTGCTGTCCATTGCCGCTACCCTGTAAAAGGGTTTCTTCTTCGTTCCGAATCTCTGTAATCGTATCTTTACCGACACTTTCCACCTCCGTATTGTTAGGGAGTAAATTATTTTTATCCCTTATTTTTTTGTCAACATTAATTCCCGCGAGCTGCCTTTTTTAGAGCTGCCACGTTTCCATTTACATCTCCGCCCCTGAATGCAGAGCTCCCTGCAACAAGTATATCGGCACCCGCAGAAGTAATCCGTCCGATATTCTCAGTATTAACTCCGCCGTCAACCTGAATAAGTATTTTCCCGCCGAAATTGCTGTCAATCTGCTTTCGCAGCTTCTCAATCCTCGGAATTGCTGTTTCCATGAATGACTGCCCGTAAAAACCGGGGTCAACCGACATAATCAGCACAAGGTCACAGTACGGCAGAAGATCATAAACAGATTCAACAGGTGTTGCAGGATTTATTGTTATCCCCGCCTTTATCCCCTTTTCTCTTATGAGAGAGAGGCACCTTGCCGGGAACCTTGTGCTTTCATAATGAATTACTATGCACCATGGATTAAGACTTATATAACTATCAAGCGAGAGTTCAGGTTTTTCAATCATCAGATGCACATCAAGGGGTATGCCGGTATGCTTCCCGAGGCTTCCGATAAAACCGGGTCCGAATGTAAGATTGGGTACAAAATTCCCGTCCATTACATCCATGTGAAGCAGATCAACCACTGCCGGGTCAAACTTCTCCACGTCTCTCCCCATTGTGCTCAGATCCCCCGCGATAATTGAGGGAGATATCATTACGTTTTTAGAACTCATCTACCCGAATACTCATTACCCTTATGTTTTTCTTGTCTCTGTCTATATATATCTTAGAATTACCCACCCTGCTGAAAACAAATCTGATCTTCTCACCGGGTGCGGCGTTTGCCGAATATCTTATTCTCTTTGAATGATTATCCTCAATTACAGCCTCATAAAGTCCCTTTTCACTGTCAGAGGGGATTGTGTACTCAATAAACTCATACGCAGAATAAGGATGTTCTGTGAGCTGGTAATAATTAACAGCCAGAGTCACGGTGTCACCCTCCTTCAGAGGCGTACCAGCGGCAATGCTCTGCGACTCAATAAGTCCGCTCCTGTTCATATCACCGGTTTTAACAATCTCCTGCTTTATGGTTAACCCCTGCGCCATGAGTAAATCAAAGCAGAGATCCACGGACTGCCCCTTTACATCCGGCATCTTTTTATCAACTCCTGCTGAACCGCTGGATACAAGGAGGTTAACTTTTATATCAGGGCTGATTTTTGTCCCGGCTTTGGGGAACTGATCAATCACAATATTTGCTGCAGTTTTTTCTGAAGGGATGTATGATATCATACCGGTAGCTATAGAAACAGACTTATCCTGATAATGCAGATTTTTAAGCTTATTGATAGCTATCGGAAGCTGAGAGCCTGTAAGATTAGGCACATCAATGAAGAACTTGCTCCTGCTTACAGCAAGTGTAAGTTTACTCCCTTCAAGTGCCACCTCACCACCTTCAGGGTGCTGCCTTAATATAATTCCATCTTCAATATCATAAACATCTATAAACTTCAGTTCAGTTTTGAACCCTTTTCTTGTAAGTCCGTTGCTCACGTCCATATATCTTTTCCCTGTTACTTCAGGGACTTTTATCTCTGGTGAAGACTTGGTGAGAAAAATCAGCATCATGGTGGAAGCAAACAGGTAGACTGAAAATCCTGCGAAGAATATCAGAGCCAGCCTCTTTACAGGCTTAAAATAAGAAAATTCTATTTCTTCCTTTTTATTATCAGATTCAGTTGTCATATTTTACTCTCTTAAATTAAAGAAATAAGCTGAAAATTACATTGTAAACTCAATCTTCCCGCATTTTTGTCAATAAAATAACATAAAATTAAGGGGATAGCACTATTTGTCGTGGTGTACCCTGATCCCTTCCCAGAAAACAGTATAAATATCATTTATCAGCTCATCGGTAATCTCTATTGCTTTATTAATATGAAGATAATGCAGCTGTTTTAAAGTTCCCCACATATAAACAGCAATTGTATTATAATCAACGTCACGAATCTCATTCAGTTTTATACCACGCTCAATAAGCTTACGGAGGTGTACATTTCTCCTCTCTGTTTCATAAATTACTGTTCTTGAAATGAAAGGTGATGCTACATATTGAGAAACAAATTTCCCCTCATACTCCCTTTCTATGAAATAATTAAGAATATTTCTCCATTTAAGAAAAAACTCATCCCTGACGCTTATTATTTCCGGTATGTTTGCCATTGTGGCTTCATGAAGCTCCTTTAATATAACATCATAAAGCTCGTTTATAATGGCCTCTTTGTTTTCAAAATATCTGTAGATTGTGCCTGCCCCCACACCTGCTTCACTGGCAATCATAGAAACCGGCGTGGCATGAAAGCCATGTTCTGTTATAAGCTTTAAAGTGGCATACATGATTCTTTCTTTTTTTGTCTTGGTATGCATCCTGTTCCCTGTTCTTTATTTAATCCGGAAGCAAAACCAGCCGGTATTAAGTAGAAACAATTTCAACTTAACAATAATCCGGCCGGATTGAAATAATTCAACGGGATACATTACAAAAAGCAAATAAAAAAAATAAAAGTTAAATATTACACCCCTGCCGGTTCGAAACAGGCCTTATCCAGAAGCTCCCTTGCTCCGGAATATATATTTTCAGATGAAACAGAGAGGTCATTGATCTCCTTTACCATTTCGCTGACAATCTGGTTAAGCCCTTCAAGCGCATCGCTTGTATTCTCTATGGCGATCTTCTGCTCCTCTGTTCCTGTACCTATGGATCTCGCGAGGTTAATATTCACCCCCATCTGCTGTATAATCGTTGAGAGGTGACTCTCCTCCACAGTGAGAGACTTCTGAATATCCTGTATGCTCCCGGTATTCCCTGTTATATCATTTATCATCTCTTTTATAACTGATGATGAATCCTTTATAACAGATGCTCCTCTCCGGGTAACTTCACTGTTAAGATCAAGAGCTTTATTAATCTCCTTTATGCTCCCGGTAGTACTGGATGCAAGCTTTCCGACCTCGGCGGCAACAACGGCAAAACCTTTACCGTGATCTCCGGCCCTGGCTGCTTCGATACTGGCATTGAGCGAGAGAAGATTTATCCTTTCAGCGATTTCTGTTATTACAGATACTGTTCTGGAAATCTCTCCGCTTTGGGCTGTAATTGTACTGATAGTATCCTCCACATTAGCAAGTTTTTCCTTTGCAGTGGAGACACTACCGGAGATTCTCTGCATCCTGTTATAAGATGACATGAGGTTCTGAGCTGTTTCCTGCTTAATTCTTTTAAAGTCTTCAATTGTTTCGTCAAGCCGTGTGTTGCCCTCTATCTGCTCCAGTGTTGACTGATGTATATATTCTGAGGAGGTTCTCAGCTCTTCAAGTGTTGCGGATATCTCTTCAAATGTGGCAGCCTGGTTCTGCATCTTCTCATTAAATCTGACCACAAGGTTATTCTGCGACTCAAGTTCACTGAATAGCGTCGTCATCCTCTCTTTAATGGCGGAGTTAAGATCCTGTACCTGGTTTATACGGTCTTCAATCTCAACTTTCTGGTTCATGACATCCTCTGCGAAGCTTCTGATTATCCCGATAAATCTCAGTGAAACCAGAGAGATCAGAGCTGTTGCCACTATAAAAAATATCTCGCGGGGCATTACAACTCCGCCGTAACTCATACCCGCCCCGTTTATAAAAGCATCAAAAGTGTATGTGGCTCCATTTAATACCGCAGTGTAAACAAATAGCGTCCAGAGTGAAACAGCGGAGAATGCTATTACCTGCATCAGTCTCTTATTAAGCAGAAGAGAATTAAGGAACACCATAACCACGAGCAGCGTTGAGGTATTATACGATAGAAGAGCGAAAGTCCATCCGAACTTGTATGCGTACTTAAGCTTGGCAAGGAGCGGTATTGATATCGATGTAAACGCGCTTATCCACATGAGGATTGAGGCATTTTTCCTCTGTTTGTTCAGCAGGTATATATAAAATGATAATATCGAGCAGATAACCCCGAAAATGATATTAGGAAGAATATCGGAGATATCCATTTTACTGATAAACTGAAAAGCGATTCCGATTACAATGGTCGCTGTGAATGCGTAAAAATACGCAAGTGATGTTTTTATTTTTAAAAATTCCTCTGCGGAATATATTCTATTC
>DINC01000386.1 GCA_002425885.1 Spirochaetia bacterium UBA5550
TTATTCATTTTTTGAAGAGATAATAATTCTACGGGCGGAAAAAATGAATTTTTTCGCATATTTTTACCCCGGCTGGCACCGGTTATTTAAAAACAGGAATCAGGTAATTGTTTTACCTTGATTCGTCAACAAAAAGACCCATATACTCCTGAAAATGCTCAAGCAGCCTGATAGAGTATTTTGACGGGATCTCACTTACAACTTCATTTGTATCCNNTCAGCTTGATGATTATCCTGTTGGTTTTATCATCAAGATCAAACCTGACCTTTTCATTAAAATTGCCTGCGAGCTTATTAAGCTCTGAAACCGCCATCTTAATATCTTCAGGTTTAACTGCTTCTTTCCCCTGTTGTATACTGTCAGCCCTTTCAGTAACCGCGACCCTCCCTGACTGGTTACTTTTAATCTGGCCTGTCATTTTACTGTTAAAATTTTCAACAATACTTATGACGTTCATAATGTACCTCCGTGTATCCTTTTAGGACTTAATCCTCCCTCCATTTTTTAAAAAAAGTTTACCCTCCCCGGCTTCCCGGGCCGGAGAGGGCTGTCTCAAGCCGCACTGCCCGGCTGTTAGACATAGATGACCCTCATTCAACCAGTTTCATTATAAGCTGAGGCTTAAAATTCGCCTGAGCCAACATCGCAGTACCAGTCTGAACAAGAATCTGATCCCTTGTAAAATTAACCATCTCAGCTGCCATATCAACATCCCGAATCCTTGAGTCTGCGGCCATCATGTTCTCATAAGAGAGAGAAAGAGCCCTGATTGTGTTCTCGAGCCTGTTATAGTAGGCACCGAGATCCGCTCTCTGCCGATTAAGCTTTTCTAAAGCTCCATCAACATAACCGATCATGGAATTTGCCTGCCCCACCGTGGAAATTGATCTTTTTTTATCCCCTTCCACTAAGTTCAGAGCCTTTGCACTCATGGTGGATATGTAGACCCGGATTCTCTGGTTGCTGTTTGCGCCCACCTGGAAGAACATGCTGGCAGTCTTACTCTTCCTTGAAAAAGCTCCTGTCAGCATCTTCAGCCTGTTAAACTCCGCAGATGTGGAAATCCTGTCGATCTCATCAACAAGCTGAGAGACCTCAACCTGTATCTGTGTCCTGTCGCTGTTGGAATAAATTCCGTTGGCTGACTGGACTGCGAGCGACCTGATCCGCTGCATAATATCGTTAAGCTGCTGAAAAGACCCTTCCGCCACCTGGATGAAAGAGATTCCGTTCTGCGAGTTCTTCTCGGCCTGGATGAGACCGTTAATCTGGGTTCTCATCTTTTCTGAAACAGCAAGCCCCGAAGCGTCATCGCCTGCGCGGTTAATCATTTCACCTGACGCGAGCTTTTCAATAGACTTGTCCAATCTTGCAGCTACATTCTGCATCTGCCTGTTCGCAAATATGGCACTCATGTTATGATTGATTCTCATTTTAACCCTCCCTTGGTTTTTTTTTCGAACTGTCTCTTTTATTTTTGTACAGCTCGAGTTTTTCAGCCGCGCCATCATGCCGCAGCTGAGGCCTGTAAAGGCCCGAAGGTTTTCTCCTTATTACGCTGCCGGACTGCCCATAATCCTGACAACTTGTGACTACCGGAAAATCTCCGGCAGCCCGTAATGCCCTCCCGACATTACGGGTTGCCGGAAAAACCGGCAAGTTGCGAGGTATGAAGCAGTTCCGGCCCCGCTTTACGGAGGGCCGAGAACCGGTTAAATTTCAAAGAACCATTGCTACCCGTTACTGACTTTTTCACTGTATCATGTGCATTTAGATAGAACCAAGCAGTCTGAGAATTGACTGGTTCTGGACATTAGCCTGAGCAAGCATTGATGTACCGCTCTGGACAAGAACCTGGTCCTTGGTGAAGTTAACCATCTCTTCAGCCATATCAGCGTCTCTTATCCGTGACTCAGATGCCTGAATATTTTCATATGCAGTCATAAGTCCTTTAGCGGCAAAATCGAGCCTGTTATAGTATGCCCCGAGGTCAGCTCTCTGTTTGGAGAGTCTCTGCAGTGATTCATCGAGAACTCCAAGCGCCTGGTTTGCCCCTTCAGGAGATTCGAGTGTTAATGAAACTTTTCCTGTGCCGTCCCTGAACTTAAAAGACGCCGCTGTCATTGTTCCAATATAAACTCTCTCCCTCTGGTTCTGATTTGCCCCCATGTGGAACCACATACTTGCTCTGGGGTTAACCCTGGAGAAATCGCCTGTCAGGACTTTGAATCTGTTAAATTCAGCCTGAGATGCGACTCTGTCTACTTCATCAACAAGGGCTGATACTTCAACCTGGATCAGCTGTCTGTCAGAAGCGGAGTAAATACCGTTAGCTGACTGAACCGCAAGAACCCTGACCCTCTGGATTATGCTTGATGTCTGGTTGAGATACCCTTCAGCGGTCTGGACAAAAGACATACCGTCCTCTGTATTCCTCTCCGCCTGTCTGAGGCCGTTAATCTGGGTCCTCATCTTTTCAGATACCGCAAGCCCGGACGCATCATCTCCAGCCTTGTTAATCCTCTCACCTGAAGAGAGTTTAGCCATGCTTGAATCAACTCTCCAGTGAGTAAACTTTAATGTTCTGTTCGCGTTGATCGCGCTCATGTTGTGATTGATAATCATTTTACACTCCTTTGTTTCTCTTTTTCTGGCTTCCTTGCCAGACTGAACCTGAAGGCAGTCAGATTCAGCCATTAATACCAGTTAAAGGCTGTTATTACAACAACCGGGATATAATCAGGTTTTACCGGAAAACCGGAACCCCTGAGCCGGAGCAGGCAGGCAAACATTGCACCATGATACAGTTTTCAAAGAGCAAACGAGTAATGGGGAGATCACTCCCTGTTCGTATTGTCGCGGCCTTTGGCAGTGAAATTAAACTTATCTACAGTCATTTATAGACGTTTAAACGTCTTTATAAAAGAATAAACTCGATTTAATATCAAATGTATCTATAATCCTTTTTTTTAAAAAAAAATTAAAAAAAGTTAAATAACAGTCATTCTTCTCTCTTTAATCTAAAATATTGCTAATCTACGGTACAGCATTGCAAAACTGTTAATTTTAATTTGATTCCTCCCCTATATATTACTATTTTTTAAATAGTAATATGGGCGTTAAAATATATATAGAGGATACCGATATGAAAGACTATGCATGGTTTAGAAAATATCCGGATAAAATACCTCACGAAGTAGACCCCGACAGATACAGCTCGCTTGTAGACCTGTTTAATCAATGTGTGCAGCGTTATGATGACCTGCCGGCGTACGAAAACTTTGAAAAAGTGCTCACTTATAGAGATATTGAAAAACTGACGCGTGATTTTGCCGCGTTTCTTCAGAAACGGGGGCTTAAGAAAGGTGACAGGATAGCTATACAGCTGCCGAACACTCTTCAGTATCCGGTAGCTCTTTTTGCCGCATTACGGGCCGGGCTAACTGTGGTGAACACAAACCCGCTTTACACTTCAAGAGAGATGAAGGAGAAGTTTAAAGATGCCGGAGTTAAAGCAATTGTAATTATGGCCAATTATGCCACCAATCTTGAAGAGATTATATCTGAAACAGATATTAAAACTGTTGTTGTAACAGAGATAGGAGATCTTATTGGCGGAGTAAAAGGTGCTCTGATAAACTTTGTTGTAAAAAGAGTAAAAAAAATGGTGCCCCCTTTCAAACTTCCGGGCTCAGTTAAATTTAATGATGCATTAAGAGAAGGGGCAAAAGAAAAATTCACACCTGTGGAATTAACCAGAGATGACATTGCCTTTCTACAGTATACGGGGGGGACAACAGGTGTCGCTAAAGGCGCAATTCTTAGACACAGGAATATCCTTGCCAATGTTGAACAGATCTCTGCGTGGATGATTCCCACACTGGTGGACAGGAAAGAGATTATCATAACACCGCTGCCGCTATACCATATCTTTGCCCTTACAGTGAACCTCTTCTCATTCTTCAATAAGGGTGCAAAAAATATTCTTATCACTGACCCGAGGAATATTCCTCACTTCATCAAGGAGATTAAAAACTATAAATTCACAGCCATGACAGGAGTAAACACTCTATTCAACGCAATGCTGAACAATCCCGATTTCAGCAAAATGAATTTCGCATCACTAAAAGTTGTGATAGCCGGAGGTATGGCTCTTCAGAAAGCTGTGGCAGAGAGATGGAAACAGGTAACAGGTATGCCGATATGCGAAGGCTACGGACTTACAGAGACATCCCCTGTACTTACATGTAATCCAATAGACGGAACAGACAGAACAGGTACAATCGGTGTGCCTCTCCCCTCCACTGAGATTATGATTGCAGATGAAAACGGAAATGAAGTTCCGGTTGGGACAACCGGCGAGCTCCTGGCAAAGGGCCCTCAGGTTATGGAGGGTTACTGGCATAAATCTGAGGAAACGGCAATGGTCTTTGTCAATGACTGGTTCAGGACAGGAGACCTTGGATTTATTGATGAAGAGGGGTTCATAACAATAGTGGACAGGAAGAAGGATATGATAATTGTATCCGGCTTCAATGTCTACCCCAATGAAATCGAACAGGTTGCAATCATGCACCCCGGAGTACTTGAAGCAGGTGCAACAGGAGCAAAAGATGAAAATGGCAATGAATACATGAAGCTTTTCATCGTGAAAAAAGATCCTGACCTTACAAAAATGGATGTTTTAAAGCATTGCAGGGAGAACCTGACAAATTACAAGATACCGAAAGTTATTGAGTTCAGGGATGTGCTTCCTAAAACAAATGTGGGCAAAATACTGAGGAGGGAGCTGAAGTAGTATACAATACCCGGATGTGTTACACCTTCGCGGAATGAGGCATACTCTTTCAAGCATGTCCCGGATGATTATCCATTTACAGAGATTTTATATCAACCGGGACTACTATGTAAAAGACGAAGACCTTAAAGTTTTCCACTACTTTCAGGCTTTCTATATTTATAGACTTTCATGCCTGGCTTAATCAATGGTCTGTTTCCGGAGATCAGTTCGCATCTTGAAACAGTCATCATAGGGAAGGTCACTCTGAGTATTATTATCGTGTCTCCGGAATAGAGGCAAAGAGTATCCCCCATAAATACACTGCCGCCATTATCATTGTTGTTGACTGTGATCTCCTTTCCCGTTATCTTTCCGATAACCCCTATCATCTGGCCTGTTTTTCTCAGGTGGTCACTCTGCGTAGAAGCGGAAATTGTATTTTTTAAAAATCCCCATCCATTAACACCGCCGGTAGCAGCGGAGCATGCACCTTCAGAAAAACCCTTTATCGAATTCCAGATAAACTGAGGCTTTATAACGACACGGCCCTCTTTATCTATAAAACCATAGCTGCCATAGTAACCTGCGGGAGAAAAACGAGCAAGACCTTCCGAAAAGTTTCCGACATATCCATACTGCTGTTTTATTACGATCTTCCCCTGTTTATCAATGAACCCGTATTTACTGCCATCATAAATCCAGGCATAGCCTTCCGAAAAATTCCCTGCGTCATTAAAAATGTTCTCTATAACAATCTTACCTGTTTTATCAATGAACCCGCATTTATTATTTAACCAGAACTTACACAGTCCCTCAGAAAAAAACATCCCGACATTTGAAAATTCAGGTTTACTGATAACCATATTCCCCTCTTTATCGATGAACCCGTTTACCCCGTCTTTCTCAACCATGGCAAGTCCTTCGCTAAAGTCCTGCGCCCTTTTAAATTGAGGCTTTATCACAACAGTTCCATCTTTATTAATAAAACCTATATATCCTTTCTTATAAATTCTGGCCATTCCTCCCTGAAATTTATAGGCGTGTTCAAACTGAGGTTCAATTACAACAGCTCCCTGTTTGTTGACAAATCCCCATTTATCTTTATGTTTAAATCCTGCAAGTCCTTCAGAAAATTCACTGTTTATATGATCAAATCCTGATGTAAATACGGTCACGCCCTCACTATTTATAAAAGATGTTTTAGAACCCGACATGACCATTGCCAGCCCGCCGGAAAAACCATACACAAGATCATATCGGGGTTCAATTTTAATTTTTCCATCTTTGCCAATATATCCCCATTTACCGTTCTTCTTTACAGCAGCAAGCCCTTCGGAAAAACCGTTTATATCAACATGCTCAAATTGAGGCTTCACCAGCCATTTATTGTTATCTTTTGTTACCTCCTTTGAACTGATATAAGTTGAGAGGAGTAGTATGCTCAATACGGATGCTGTTAGTATTGCAGTTCTTTTCATTCCGGCAACCTCGCTTTTCAGATTAAAATAATAACCTGCACAGAGCATCTGTCAACCTGATTTACAGCATTCAGATATACTCAAAGCGAAGAAGAAAATACTATTGACATCACCATTAAAAGCCTGATACTTGCTATCTCTATAAAGTGGTGTTCTATGAAAAATAAAAGAAAATACGTTATACTTCTCGGTGACGGCATGGCTGATCTCCCCATTGATGAACTGAATGGGAAAACAGTACTTGAATATGCAGAAACTCCTAACATGGATTTTATAGCACGTAATGGAATCTGCGGAATGACGCGCACAGTACCGGAGGGGATGGCCCCCGGAAGCGACACTGCCAATCTGTCAATATTCGGATATGACCCTGCGGAATATTTTACAGGGCGCGCTCCTCTTGAAGCAATAAACATGGATATACATCTTGGCGAAAATGATGTTGCTTTCAGATGCAACATAGTTAACGCTGCCGGCGGACTGATGAACGATTTTACCTCTGCTCATATAGACAACAGACTCACAGAAATTGTCATCAATGAACTTGCAGAAAATATCAGTATCCCCGGCATTGAGTTTTACCCTGGTGTATCATACAGAAACATCGTTGTATGGAGAAATTACCCTTACAGCGGAATAACAGTGACTACTCCGCCTCACGATATCCAGACTCAGAAGACTGAGCCATTTCTTCCATCAGGCGACGGCGCTGACATACTTAGAAGAATCATGAGTGAATCCTCAGGGATCATCTCCTCGTCTGGAAAGATAAAAAAGTTTAAAGCAGAGTACAAAGGCGATCCTGAATCTGTATGGCTCTGGGGGGGGGGAAGAAGNNAGTTCGGCTTAAGCGGATATACAATATCTGCTGTTGATCTTATTCACGGAATAGGTAAAGCAGCCGGGCTTCAATCCCTTCATGTGGATGGCGCAACCGGATACCTGGACACCAACTACGAAGGAAAGACCGCTGCTCTCGCAACGGGATTAAAAGACGGAGATCTTGTTTTTCTGCATGTTGAAGCTCCTGACGAATCGGGACATGAAGGGAACCTGGAACACAAGCTTCAGGCAGTACGGGACTTTGACTCCAGAGTTGTCGGCCCCGCTCTTGAAATTCTGAAAAGTTATAATGAGTATATACTCCTTGTAATGCCCGATCACCCAACACCTGTAAAAGTCAGAACACATACATCTGATGCTGTGCCATTCTGCATATTTTCATCCCCGGGACTTTTTGATATTGAAAACAAAAAATACAGAGCAGAGGCATATAGTGAAAAAGACGCAAAGAGTACCGGCCTTTTAATTGATAAAGGGAGCAGGCTCATGGAAATAATGATTAAAGGAAAACTTCTCTCTTAAATCCGGAGGATTAAACACTCAATGAAAAAATCTGCAATCATAGGACTTATTATTTTAGCATTAACAATTGTGGTATCACTGGTAATCTTTATTTCAGGTGATGACACAGTTGAAACAGCAATCAGCGAATATGAAAGCGGCGATTATATTGATGCAATAGTTATACTGAACAGGCTCATACCATCTGCTGATTATGATCAGGCTGAAAAGATGCATTACTACAGGTGCAAGTCTCTGAACAGCCTTGCGGAGGAGCTTGAAGACGACTATGATGATGAATTGAAAGACGCGTCTCTTGAAAACCGTGAAAAGCCTGAATTCACAAAGTACAAAGATAAAATCGAAAAGAAACTTGCAAAGGTTAATAGTGAAACCGGCGGAGATCTCTCCTTTGTAGCAGCTCCGAAACGAAGCATGATTATTTCAAAAGGGGGGTTCTATAACGAATTTACCGCGAAATACAGAGGGAGCCAGTTTATTGAGGATCTCGATTTTCATGAAATTAAAAAGATTATAGCAATTGAACCATCAAGACTCTTTGATCACGTAAACAGATTCTATAAAAAATATCCCGGCTCAACATATACTCCTCAGATTGTAAGCATTATCTTTGATGCCATAAGAGATGGAGCAACTGGTATGGAACCGAATCAGGAGTTCCTGAAAAATCTGATTTTAGGTTACGCGGTAAAATACCCCACAAGCCAGGAGGTATCCCGGCTCTTCACATCAAATGCTGACGCGGTTAACCTGAGAAACTCCCCAGGTATTAACGGAGCAATTACGGGGAAAACAGTTAAGGACGAGCTCATTATCCAGCTGGAAAAATCTATGGACACTATACAGATAGGCGACACAAGGGACTACTGGTACAGGGTATCAACACTGCGCGGTGTGAGGGGATGGATATTCGGAAAATTTCTTGCGCCGGTGGATATTCAGAAAATTGCTGTTACAGAAAATGTGGAAGTCTGGTCACTGGAAGACAGTTTCGCTGCATGGACAGATTCAAACACTCCGGAAAACTGGACGCATGTTCCAGGCGCTGATGCAACTGCTGTTAATTTCAGAAAACAGTCACAGGGGAACCTTCTTGTTTTTAATTCAAAAGGTATTGGGGCTACAGGCCTTTACAGCAGGTTCAATGTTTCAAGAAATTTCAGAATAATGGTGCGTGGAAGGTTTATCTCCGGTTCACCTCTTATTCTCGCGGCTTATGTCATAGACAGGGATAATGTGTTTTCCATAAAAATTGAAAATGAAAAGATTGAAGTTAACGGCAGAAGCATCCCGCTGCATACAACCGACTGGCATAATTATGAAATATCATCAACTGATGGAAAATTCGCTGAACTCTCCGTTGACGGGCAGCTTGTTTCCGGAAGGATACCACCGGTATCTGATAGTATTTTCAGTGAAAGAGGAATTTACCTTCTGAGCCAGCAGGCAGGGGGGCTCTCAAGCTGTGAAGTTGAATTTATAAAAGTCAGATAATCATTTTATGATTCTATAAATACCGGGATTATCACCAGGAATAATCCCGGCTTCACCAAGCTCCGCTAGTCTCTCAGCAGCCCTTATAATATCCACAACACGCTCCCCCATCTTCTCAGCAATCTCTTCAGCTGATACCGGCTCCGGAGAGAGATTAAGTATGAGCGTGTTTTCAATAACAGAATTATATACGGGCAAAATTACAGGAACAACTGCTTTACCTATGACCCTCACAGGGAGAGGTTCAAAAAATCTCTTAATCTCCTGCATCCTCTCAGGTGAAACGGGCTTTACCCATTTCTCTGTTCCAGGCCTGTCAAGGCTGTTCAGGTGTATTTCATCAGGAGAAATTTTTTCTGCTGCCTCTTTAAGCAGTTTAAGTTCAGCCCCGGTATCATTAACTCCCTCAATGATAAAAATCTCAAGGCATATCTCACCTTTAAACTCCCTTCTCAATGATACAAGGCCCTCTATGACATCACTGACATTAACTCCCGGTGCGGGTTTCATTATGCGGTTAAATACTTCATCGCTGACTGCGTCAAGAGAGGGGACAATGAGGTCAGCCTGAATAATACTGCGCCTCACTTCAGGGATATGCAGAGTGGTGCTATTAGTAAGCACAGCAATTTTATATTGAGGGTACCGGCTTTTAATATAATCTATAATACTGCCGATACCGCTGTTCAGCGTAGGTTCACCTGAACCTGAAAATGTCACCACATCAAGTTCAGGCGATTTTGACAGTACTGAATCAAGTTCACGGATAATATCATCTGCGGGAATATATTCCTTCACCTCAGAGGTCAGGCGGGTTGTTGCACCGCATTCACAATATACACAGTTGAAAGAACAGAGCTTGTAGGGGATAATATCTATCCCCAGAGAGACTCCAAGCCTCCTTGATTTAACAGGCCCGAAGACATATTTCATTTCCCTTTTTTCATCCTTTCCTTGATCTCTATATCAAGGTCCACAGAAACAAGCCTGTCCCTCTTTTCGCAGAAGAGACTCACCTCGCCTACCCTCGAAAGTCCGCTGCCGATACCCGGTGTACCCTGTGCTCTCATCATCAGCAGGTTTCTTATAAAATTATTTTTCTTTATATTAAACAGAAAAAATGTTTTATCATTCATAATATTTCCAAGTATTCCGGTATTTTTTGCTTTATCCATTGTATCGCTTTTAAGCGCAGATTTAATGAGACCTGTACTGTTCCCGGCATAGATCCCCCTGCGGTCATAAGCCACAAAAAACCTCATCTGAGTCTGATCTATATACCAGAAAGCTCTCTTACCGTCGATCTTTTCCTCGCCGAATTTTTTTTCCTTCCCGTATTTTGCCTGGAGCATGGTCCTGAATTTTTTCCATATCTCCTCAACCTTCTTCTCATCATTAATCGGGAAGAACAGAGCCATATCTCCCATACCACCGGCAGCTCCTGAATCCACAGCAAAGGCATTTATTACTCCGCTGTAGTAAGGGAGTATATCCTTCTCAAAATCTATCTTCCCCTGATTCATAAGATCAGACTTAAACTGACTATACTGGGCGCACATCGGAATTCCGCTTCTGCAGAGATTATCGAGATATTTATAGTTCAGTGAAAGAAAAACCGTTGAATCGGCGCTCTGCACATAAAGAGATTTTCCGTTCTCCCCGGTTTTAAGGAGACCCAGCATCATTTCAACATAGGGATTATCTCCGGCCAGTTTGACAGAGCTGTTAAACTGAAACCTGTTCCTGTCAAAGCCCATTCCTGCCGAAATATATTCCAACGATCTTATCAAGGTATTTGTATCTAACTCTCCGGGAGCAGTCTCTCCGCCCTGTGTCAGGATGAGATCCTTAATCTCCGCAGCACCATACTTCTCACCGCCGGAGCCTGAAATCAGCTGCTCAATAAATCTTCTGGTTATAAAAGCATTAACATCATAATTATTCTTATCTCTTGAGATATAATCCTTATATTCAGCAGTGAGCATAAGGTGACCGCTTCTTGCCTCTCTGACATCAATAATCTTTCTAACTATATCATCAGTAGAACCGATTACAAAATATCCGGCTAAACCGGCAACATACATATCATCCTTCAATTGTGTTATTTCTATATTCTTATGTTTTGCAGTAACAGGAGATATCGGTGTCTGCCCCTCCTCAGGGGGAGTATTCTTCATTATCTGTATAAACTTATTCGTGAATTCCCTTTCACTTGCCACAGGGAGAAATGCAGCCATAACCTCACGCTGGTTATCTCTTTCAAACATGGCAAAAGAGATCGGCCTGGATGTATCAATACCGAAATTTTTAAGTGATTCCTCATCAAGGTAATCCACCCCGGTTTTATCTTTGAAGGCATTTTTTTCGGAGATTATCTTATTTTTCTGCTCATCCTCCATGAGGTTATAAACAAGGTAATTTGCGGTTTTCAGAAGACGTCCTATATGCCTTGTTTTAACAAAAACCGTAACCCCGTCAGGAGTCATAGATTCAGTATCTCCGATGACATCCCCGAAAGTCACGGCACTTAAAAGAAAAACCAGTGTTACGATTAAATAGAGCTTTTTCATACTATTCCCCGCAGCGTTAAATATAAATAATATAATCAAAAACATACATTTTTATGCCAACAATTTAAAGTATAGAGCATTAAAAAGTCAGTTTTAAACATATAACTATCTCCATGGCATTGTATATACAACTATTTTTTCTTTAATCACTGCACGCAATAATTATAAAAAAATACTTGAAGATATTCCCGTTACTGCACATCTACCACTCATAAGCTCCTTATAATCATAATTACGAGGCATCAATGAGTTCAATAGAGATAAAAAAAAGCTACGAAGAGATAAATGACAGAATAAAAAAAGGGAAAGCTGTAGTTGTCACTGCTGAGGAGATGCCCGAAATCGTAAAAACTGAGGGCGTTAAAAAAGCCTTTGAAAAGGTTGATGTTGTCACAACAGGGACATTCGGAGTAATGTGCTCATCCGGGGCTTTTCTTAATTTCGGACATACAAAGCCTAAAATAAGAGCATCGAAGGTCTGGCTTAACGACGTGGAAGCTTATGGCGGGATCGCAGCAGTGGACTGCTATCTCGGCGCGACTCAGGTGAAGGATGACGACCCCCTGAACATGGTGCACCCCGGATCATTCAGCTACGGCGGCGGCCATGTTATAGAAGATCTCATTGCAGGCCGTCATGTTAAACTTAAAGCTAAAAGCTACGGCACAGACTGTTATCCGCTGAAAGAATTTGAAAAAACAGTAACAATCAATGATCTGCGCAACGCTCTTCTGTACAATCCGCGGAACGCTTACCAGAATTACAATGTGGCAATAAATCTATCTAAAAAAATGAAGTATACATACATGGGTATACTAAAGCCCGACATGGGGAATATAACATATTCAAGCGCCGGGCAGCTCAGTCCGCTCCTTAATGATCCATACTACTGGACCATAGGCACAGGCACAAAGATCTTTCTTGGCGGAGCAGCGGGCGCTGTCACATGGCATGGCACACAGCACTCACCCGATTCCATGAGAGATGAAAACGGCATGGTGCGGGAAGGTGCGGGAACCATTGCAGTGTGCGGCGATATGAAAGAAATGAACACTGAATATATACGCGGCGCGTCACTCACCGGTTACGGCACGTCGCTTATGGTTGGCATCGGCATACCTATCCCGATACTGAACGAAGACCTTGCATTTTTCACAGGACTTTCCGACAGAGATATCAAGGCACAGCTTATAGATTACGGTATCGATTATCCGGAAGGTAACCCTGTCTCATTGAAAGAGGTTACTTATGCCGAACTTAAATCAGGATATGTTGAATTCAGAGGGAGGAACATACCGGCATCACCTCTATCGAGCTACCCTAAGGCAAGAAAAATCGCAAACGTACTGCGTGAATGGATAGAGAACGGATTCACTGTTGGAGTGCCGCAGATTCAGGCGCCCACAATCCCTTATGTGAAAAACAGATGAACCATACAACACGCTTCTACCGGAGCTACAGCGGCACGAGAGGGGTAAGCTTTAATGTTAAACTCGATACTACAGATCTGTTTATTACCGCAGGAAGCAGTCTCCAGGCAGAGGCACACAGGATTCTTGAAGCGCAGCGAAGAGAGCTGGATGACCATATCAGCAAAAAACAGGAATTTCTATATTCACTCTCTCCGCTGACACCTGCCGGAGATACTCCGCCGATTGTTATGGACATGTATAATGCATCCGCTGCCGCAGGTGTCGGGCCCATGGCTGCTGTTGCGGGTGCAATTGCCCAGCACGTCGGCCAGAGGCTCATTGAATCCAGTGATGAAGTGATTGTAGAAAACGGCGGTGATACATGGATGATGCTTCAATCACCCCTTATAATGGGAATATATGTAAACAATATCTATTTCAGGGATAAAATCAGACTGAAGATTAATCCTGAAAATACACCCTGCTCTGTTTGCACATCATCAGCGAGCCTTGGCCACTCATTGAGCTTCGGGAAAGCTGATGCCGCAACAATAATTGCCCATAGCGGAGCCCTTGCAGACGCTGTTGCCACAGGCGCATGTAATATTGTACAGACTGAGGATGATATGCAAAAAGCGGTTGATTACGCAATGTCAATAAACGGCGTCAGAGGCTGCATGATTATATACAGGGATAAACTTACAGCCTGCGGCGCAATTGAATTCTGCAGCCCGGAATAATATTAAGATTAATTAACAAGAGGAGTCAGATGAAATCAATCAACGTACTGCTGATATTTAAAAAAGAAATTATGTACAAACCTATAATATACAGGATCGCAAAAGACTTCGATATAATATTCAATGTACTTGAAGCTAAAATACTCCCGAAACTTGAAGGGAGAATAATACTGGAACTGCGGGGAACTGATAAACAGCTTGATACAACGATCAGCTACTTCCGTGAAGAGGGTGTTGAAGTACAGACTCTGGCGGAGATGATTAAACGCGATGATAAAAAATGCGTCCACTGCGGTGCATGTACCGCTGTATGCAGGGTAGACGCCCTGGTGATCAACCGCTCTACCATGGAAGTTGAATTCCATCCTGATAAATGTGTTGCATGCGGCTTATGCAGACAGGCATGCCCTGTGAACGCGATGTCAGGCACGGCAATCGACAGGGAGATATAACAGGGGAAAAAATGGATGATTTCAGAATACTCAACAAGGTAATCGACACATCACCTCATATAATCTGTATAATTGATGAAAACTACATAATAAAATGGCTTAACAGCTACGCGCTGAAATTCTTCGGTAAAGATGTAACCGGTCAGAATTTAAAAACTCTGCTGTCTATCGGTATTGACTCATCTGAAAACAAAAAAAACGGGGTACTCACAAGCCGTATAACAAAAAAGAAAAAAGATATAATTCTTGAGCACAGAATAGTTAATGCCGGGCGAAAACCCGGCCCTGGTCTCAGGGTTGTAATTACCGAAGATAAAACCGAACAGATTAGACATGAAGAACTGGTAAACTCTCTGCTTCAGTTTGAAAGCATACTTACAAGGCTTGCGCTTGAATCGATCAATATACCATTAAAAGAGATTGATCCTCATATAGAAAAAATACTGGAACTCATTGCTAAATTCGCTTCTGTTGACCGGAGCTACATAGCATTATACAATGCACCGGGAGATTCTCTTGTAATCACGCATGACTGGTATTCAAAAAATTTCAAGCCTTCTGTAACCTCAGTCAGGCGTGACTTGATCCCTCCGGGCTGGAAACGGAAAAAAAAGAATGAAATAATAATGATCCCCGATGTAAGAAAAGTCAAGTATCCGAAAAATTCTGATCCATCAAGGGTCTTTTCACGAAATATAAAGTCAGCAATGCTCACCCCTCTTGATTTTAACAGTAACCGTATAGGTTATCTCGGGCTCAGTTCATCAACGCCATTTGAAGAAATTTCTGACGTTCTTAAAACAATATTCAAAATTTCTGCGGAGCTGATCGTCAACCTTTATGAGAGAAAGTCTGTTAATTCGCAGCTCGAAATCGCAGGCATGATAGTGGCAAAATCATCAGGTATGCTGGCATATTTCGATTCAGAGGGGTGTATAAAATCCGCAAGTGAGGCATTTAAAAATTTTCACAAACTGGGTACCCTTACTCATAAAATAAATATAATCGATCTTTTCAAAAAAAGCCTGGGTACAAGTACAGGTGCTGATAAGCTGCTTGAAAGCATAAATGCCGCTTTAAAGGGTGAAGAAATTCAGACTGAAATATGGCTGCGCCAGGAAAACAAGGTAAGGCTTATGGAATTATCCCTTCACCCTGATATTGATAATTCTGTAATAAAAGGAGTTGTAATGAACTCCGTTGATATCACAGAACGTGTACAGCTGGAAACCAAAATTCTCGAAGTGATGCACCAGGAGCGCAAACGCGTAGGGATAGCCCTGCATGACGATCTGGGGCATGACCTGCTTGCTGTTGCAATCAAATCACGTCTCCTGTCAGATAAACTTAAAGACGTATCATCCGAACTCTCAGAAGAGGCCGCAGCAATAGAACAGGCACTGAGAAAATGTATCGGAGATGTCAGGGATCTCTCCCACGGCCTGATCCCCTTTAAAAACTACGGCCTTGAATTCAGAGAGATGCTGGATGCTGTTGCTCTGACAATCTCAAGAAATTACAAGCTTGAATGTGAATTTAAAATTGACCCTGACCTTGATATAAAGGACGAATCCATAATCAAAGAGCTTTACTACATAATTGACGAAGCTGTAATGAATTCACTGAAACACTCCGAATGCAGCGCAATTTTCATATCAATGTACTCTCAAAAAAATATGATAAAATTAAAAATAGTTGATAATGGGAAAGGAATATCTCACAATAATAAAACTGAATCAGGCGCCGGGATTGAAATAATGAAATACAGGGCCAGGTCAATCGGGGGTCTTCTTGAGATACAGGATAACCCCGGCGGCGGAACAGTGATTGAGTGTATTTTCAGCGAAAAAAATAACAGTATCTGAGGACTCCAGATGAACTCTGAAAAAAATCCGGTTATAAGCATTATGATTGTGGATGATCACCCGATTGTTGCCAACGGGATTCAGCAATTAATTGACCGTGAACCTGATATGAAGGTAATAAACTCTGTCCAGGATGCTGACAGCGCTGTTAAATGTATGGATCGATCAGATCCTGACCTCATAATTGTGGATATCTCTCTCAAAGGCTCCACAAACGGCATTGACCTGATTAAAGGATTAAAAAAACGATACCCGAAAATAAAAGCTCTTGTTCTTTCAATGCATGATGAAAACCTTTACGCTGAGCGCGCAATAAAAGCCGGTGCAAAGGGGTATATAATGAAAAATGACCTCACTGACAACATCATCCGCGCAATAAGAATGATAATGAAGGGGAACCTTTATCTCAGCGAGAACATCACATCCAAACTGCTGAACAGTATGGTTAACCAGACTGTCGATGATGAAGCATCAGTAGTAAGCACCCTGAGCGACAGGGAATTTGAAGTGTTTCAGCAGATATCCAATGGAATTAAAACAAGTGACATAGCCAAATCAATGAATATAAGCGTAAAAACTGTTGAAGCTCACAAACTGAGAATAAAAAGTAAACTTAACATAACAAACAGTACAGCTCTCACAAAATATGCCATTGAATGGAAGCATAAAACAGCTGAAAATCAATAACCTCTGTTTCCTTTAAATTTATTATCTTTCTTAAATATCTAACCACTTTTTTCCCAAATCTTTGACCCTTTAAAAAATTTAAAAAAATTTTCAAAAATTTTTCAGATCTGCTTGACGTTTTTTAAATATATATTTATTTTATTATTNNAAAGATGAGTGCTAACAATAATAAAATAAAAGGAGGATGTTCCTATGAAATTCGGACTTACAAGAAAAGATAACAATGTTCCTGACGTTCGAACCCTCAGGAACAGTATGGACAGGCTCTTTGATGATTTTTTCAGCCTGAGCCCCATGGAATTCTTTGATTCGGAATGGCTCCCTGCTGTTGATATGTATGATGACGGAAAAAACATCTACATAAAAGCTGACGTAGCCGGGATCGAAGAGAAAGACCTGAATGTAACAATTCAGGATAACATTATGACAATTTCAGGGCAGAGAAGTGAAGAGAAAAAAGAGACCCGGAACCGCGGATGCGTAATTTCAGAGAGAAGAATGGGCTCTTTCTCAAGATCAGTATCAATCCCTGACAATGTGAAGCATGACTCAATAAAAGCCGAGCTTAAAAACGGAGTGCTCACATTAACACTCCCTAAAGAAAAGCCGGCAAAAATGAATGAAATTAAAATTGATGTAAAATAAAGGAGGAGACTATGTATACATACAATTTTTTTGAAGATGCAATGAATCTCAGAGACATTTTCGATGATTTTTTCACAAGAAAAACATCCTATGAGCCTTACAGGGAGTTTCCCTTTGTAAAAATTCACGAAGGCAACGACAGGCTGACAATTACAAGCCTTATGCCGGGGATAAAACCGGAGGATGTTGACATTCAGCTTGTTGATGACAGCCTTGTAATCGCAGGTGAAAAAAAGGCTGATTATGAAGAGAAACCATATTTAAGAAAAGAGCGGTTTTTCGGTGAATTCAAAAAATCGATTAAACTCCCTTACAGGGTCAATCACCAGAGTATCAAGGCTGATTTAAAAGATGGAGTGCTCACAATCAATCTTGAAAAATCAGAAGAAGCAAAACCTAAAAAAATTGAGATTCTATAAGGAGGCTCTTTATGGCAACTGATAAAAACCTTACATATAATGAGAACCTGAATAAAAAGGTATATGTACCTGTAGCTGATATTTATGAAACAGAGGATCTTTATTCTCTGAAACTGGAGATACCGGGTGTTCCAAAAGAAAATCTCGACATCTCCATAGAAAACAATGAACTGACAATATCAGCTAAAAGCTCTATTGAAGAGAAAGCAGATGAGAAATGCAGATACTCCGAATTCAGCAGCATGGATTATAAAAGGTCTTTCAGAATAGGCAGCGATATTGACAGAAGCAAGGTCGAAGCAAAACTTGAAAATGGCGTACTGACTCTCCTGCTGCACAAGCATGAGACAGTAAAGCCGAGGAAGATAACAATTAATCAGATCAACTGACAGATGACGGCTTAAGCCGACACCTGTTACAGGATAAAAAGGTATTTAAGGGAGCAGAAGGGACGCCTATATTGAAACATCCTGTTTCAGGGCGGCTGCTCCCTTTTTTTTATTTAATGTTTTTTAATGTTTTAAGGATAGATTTAGGGATACTAAGCTTTAACCTTTTCTCAAGGACAAAGCCCCCATAAAGGATAGAAAGAAAGTAGAGATCAAATACACCTTTTTTTGACAGCAGCTTCAGAACCATTCTGTAATTATCTTTTGTGATATCGAAAACAAAAACAAGAGGCATGGTGGAGCCGTTTATATCATAAACAAGATTCAGCCTTAATATATTTTTATCTATATCAAGAACCCAGTGAGGTTTCTCATCAATGATACAGGAGAGAAATTCATCAGTATCAGCATAGAAAAACTTTGCCTTTTTTTTTGTTTTCAGAAAAATTGTGGTGCTGGGATTATCTATATTATCATAAAAAAAATCCAGCGGCCCGCCTGAAGGGAGAAGTTTACCAATTTTCACTCCCCTAAGGGAGGTAAAGATATCATCCTCCTGCCCTGTATAATCCCTGATGTATTGATCAAGCTCTTTCATAAAATCTCCATAACAACGCCGTAATTAAAACTATTTTTAAGATTATATCCGCAAAGCACTGATGATTAATCTTACAAAAATTAAAGCTGATTAAATTTCCAGAAAATCCGATCTTTTGTCAAGCTTTAGATATCTATCCGCCGGAAGAATCATCACAATCTTTTCTTTTTTTATCCGCAATAGCTCCGGACACAAGAGTGCTGAGATCTGAAATTGTAACCGGTTTATTGATAAAACCCGCAGCCCCTTTTGACATCAAATCATCAATACTTACACCCGCTACATAACCGCTGGTCATGTAAACAAGTGCTCCGCTGTCTATCTCAAGAATTTCTTTAAGGGCCTCTACACCCCCCTTAACAGGCATAACTATGTCAAGAATCACAAGATCTATAGAGTTATGCTCTTTACGGAAAATATCAATACCTGCTGCTCCGTCCTCTGCTGAAAAAACATTATATCCAAGGTCACCGAGAATTCTTACAAGTGCATTTCTGATTGCCGGATCATCTTCAACAATGAGGATTGTTCCTCCCGCATCTACAGGCCTGATTTTTTCATCATTTTGTGCGGATTTATCAACTTTACTGACCGGGAGATATATCATAACAGCGGAATACGGTTCAGCCCGGCTTATAGAATCGAGCGCCATGCCACCGCCTATATCTCTTATCCTTCTGTATATATCATGTATACCGGGATCTGCTGTATCGTCAGGTTCATTTGAATTTTTTAAAAAAAGAAACAGTCCGCTGAAATTTACGGCTGCAGATTTCCCGTTGAATGCCTGCACCGTAATTTTCAGATAATCACCCCCATGAAGGGGAGGAACGATACCCCCGTCAGACTGTTTATCCATTCTTATGTTTTCTGTCCGGAGAACCAGACCTCCGTCATCGGGGACTTCGCCGGAAATCCTGGTCAGAAGCCTGATAATAATCTTCCGCATATTCAGAGGTGCTGCCCTGACCATATAATCCGCTGCGTTCAGCTGACTCTTAAGTTTAACATTCCCTCCGTTTTTCCCGGGGAAAACATCCCCTGCTTCCTCAATTATTCTGTATACATCAATAAAAGAGTAAACGCCGTTTCCTGTTAAAGCAAGATTAAGAATCTTCTGAACAAGCCCTGCGCCACGGGACGCGGCGTCCTTTATAAAGCCTGTATATTTTTCACTCTTCTCGTCACCCCTGTGTTTCATCTCCAGAACTTCTGTTGAATTGATAATACCGGCAAGCACGTTATTCAGATCGTGAGCAATTCCACCAGCAACTTTCCCTGCGGACAAAAGTGCAGCCTCAAGGACTGCTTCATTTTCGATCAAAAACGCCTCATATTTTTTTTTCTTAAGGATCTCTTTTCCCATTTTTATCCCATTCACCGAGAAATACACAAAAACGATATTAATAAACAGAAGAAAAAAAGCTGTCATCATAAGCTTGTTCCTGATGCCGTCCATAAGTGCGAGTATCTGTTTTTCCGGAGTAGCCACAACTATTGACCAGTGAGTATTAAACAGCTTAACAGGGGTAAATGATGCCTGTTTTTTTTCAACTCCCGCAAACTTTTCCCTGACAAGATTATAATGATATGATGCACTCCCCTTCTCTCCGCGCATCATCCTCTCTGCCATTGATATAACATCAGGGAACATGGAGGAAGTTTCATAGATTGTTTTCCCGATGTGGCCCGGTATCGGGCAGTAAAGTTCTGTCCCGTTTGAGCTGAGCATCCACGAATACCCCCCCTCTCCCAGCTTAATATGCTTAATAAATTTTTCTGAAAGCTCATCGAAATCAAGGAGAACCCCTAAACTTCCACAAAACTCCCCATTCCTGAAAACCGGCACATGGAGAGCTATGGCCATGAAACCCTGTACTGCAATAATAACATCACTCAACGAAGTTTTATGTTCGCGAAGAAGAAATTTAACATGCACCTGTGAAGATATATCAGTTCCACTGTTTGTTTTAGTATATGGTATAGTCCAGACAATCCTCCCCTTTGAATCAAGACGTGTTACAGATTTTATAATCCTGTTGTTGCGGTTGTAATAATCCTGTATAACCTCTCTCCCGTGAGTACTCAGATCTAAAACTCCATCAATACTCATTATATACTCCAGATCATTCTCCAGATGTTCCATATACGAGATTAAGCTCTGCGCAGCCTGTTCAGCCATGATCATCTGCTGTTTATTGAACTCGGAGATCGCAAGTTTTCTTATCCCGTGAAAAGAGAGAAAAAAAAGAATCCAGATCAATATAAACACTGCAACACTTATTAGAATGATTCTGTTAAATTGAACCTTCAAAATAAATACCCCTGGAATATTCAGATAGGTTTAATATAATAAATATACCGCTATTTTTGGCAAATACAGCAGGAATGAATACGATTTTAGCAGGAATAAAATGTAGACGATGCAGATTCGAGGCTGTATACGCCGGACATCCATTTACAGATATCCGGCGGAAAGTATTATTTGAAGAAGTTCTGTACCACAGGGAGCATTGATATATCATTCACTATGACAAACACACCTAGCACAATAAGAAAAAGTATCCCGAATGTCTGAATCTTTATCATAATGCTTTCTTTTATGGGCTTGCCCCTGAGAGCTTCTATCGCATAAAAGAGAATATGGCTCCCGTCAACTGCGGGTATCGGGAGGAGGTTCATAAACATAAGGATTATAGATATTCTTGCCATAAGCAGAATAAAATCAGCGATACCCCTCTCGTAAAGAACATCACCTGCAATCTTCGCAATCCTGATTGGGCCTGAAAGATTTTCACGGACATTAAGTTCACCGGAGAAGAGCATCCCGAATCCTTTAAGATTAACTACGATAAACTCCCAGGGTTCAATAAATGCCTGCTTAAGTCCCCCCAGGGCTCCATACTTGACATGGACCATATCAAAGGCAACACCGATCTCGATTCCGATCATCGCCTTTTTTGCAATCTCAAGTTTCCCTTCATACCTGGCATCTTTAACATCAATTATGACACTTCTGTCTTTTGACTTCTCAACATCAGAGAGAAACTCCCCGTAAGTCTTTATAGGTTTGCCGTCTACCCTGACACCGCCGGCTTCAATGGTCTTTTTAAACTCTTCGTTCCCGGCGAAACTCTGAATCTCTTTTTTGCCTGTATCTTTTGCAATTATATATATTTCTGATAAAGCCGGCTTAATTGTTGCACTCTGCGGCTCGCCCTTCCGCAGATAATTTACCGTAACATCTCTGCCTATATTATTCTGCAGATAATCGGAAAAATCTGACGGGTAATGCACGTCAACAGTATCTACTTTTGTTATTATATCTCCGCCAGCAAGACCCATTACTTCAGCTGGTCCACCCTTAACAGTCCGGGTTACAGTAATACCGCTTGCATAGGGCATTACCCCGATTGTGAACCTGCTCTCTCCGGCATCTCCCCTGGGTTTCACGCTGAAAACTTTCTGTTCGCCGCTTCTGTCAACTGCGACCTGGAGCTCTTTCCCGTCAGAGAAAAATACCTCAGTCTGAATATCAGTGAAAGCATTAATCGCTTTGCCATCAATACCCGTAACAATATCGCCGGTGCGGAGACCCGCTGTATATGCCGGTGAAACATACTCCCCGGAAGTCATCTCTGGAGGAATCATGACACGGTTTGTCTCTTTGTTGTATCCAACAAGGTTCATCATGTAAAACAGGATTATCCCGAAAATCAGATTGAATACAGGTCCCATTACAACTGTAACAATTCTTCTGAGCGGATGAGCCGAAAGAAACTCAAAACTTTCCCCTGTCCTCTTCTCAGATGGATCGTCGCCGTAAAACTGGCAGTAACCGCCAAGAGGGATAAGTGTAACCTGATAAGTAGTCTCACCGATCTTCTTCTTCAAAACACCTTTTCCATAACCCATGGAAAAGACCCTTGCCTTTATTCCCACCATCCTTCCGCCAAGAAGGTGGCCGAGTTCATGTACAAAAATACATAGCCCCAGAAGCACAAGAGCTCCCAGTATATATGTCAATGTCATCATATTTTAATCTCCCTTATTAAGCCCTTTGCTATATCTCTTGCCTCAACGTCAGCTTCAAAAATCCCGTTTAAATCAGGGGCGCTGCAAAACGTGCCGAGACTTAATGTTTTTTCAACAATCTTTACTATATCAGTAAAAGCTATTCTGCGGTCGAGAAAAGCGTAAACTGCCTCCTCATTTGCCGCGTTCAGAAGAGCGGGTGCATTCCCCCCTTTTCTCCCTGCCGCATAACAGAGCTCAAGCGCAGGATACCTTCTGCTGTCGTACTCCCTGAAAGTGAGTTTCCCCACTTCAGCAAAATTCAGTCTCCCGAAACTGTTTACTGTCTTTTCCGGGTAAGTGAGAGCATTAAGAATAGGCAACGCCATGTCAGCCTGCCCCATATGAGCGTAAACCGCCCCGTCAACAGTTTCAATCATTGAATGTATAATACTTTCAGGATGAATCACTGTATTAATTCTATCATACTCCGTATTAAAAAGATAATGAGCTTCAATAACCTCAAGCCCTTTGTTCATCAGTGTGGCTGAATCGATTGTTATTTTGCTCCCCATGCTCCATGTAGGATGTTTAAGCGCAATTTCCGGAGTGACCGATTCAAGTTCCTCCACAGGATAATCCCTGAGGCTCCCTCCTGAAGCTGTTATTATAATTCTTTCAAGCTCCTTCTGCTCGATATTTCTCATGAGCATAAATATTGCGCTGTGCTCACTGTCAACGGGGATAAGTTCCACACCCTTTTCAGCCGCCTGCTTCATAAAAAGGTCACCCGCCATAACAAGTGTCTCCTTATTCGCAAGAGCGAGCCTTTTGCATCCATCAAGAGCAGCCAGTGAAGGTTTGAGCCCTGCGCCGCCAACTATTGATGAAAGAACAATATCACATTTACGTGATGCGAGTTCAATGATCCCACTCTCTCCGAAGAGAAACTCAACCGATGGGAACCTTTTCCGCAGCAGCATGACAAATTCTGAATCACGTACAGATTCATCTCCGATTGCTGCAACCGCAGGCTTAAACTCATCAATCTGTTTTGACAGTATTTCCAGGTTTCTGTTACAGGCAAGACCGAAAACTTTAAATCTCTCAGGAGCAGATCTTACAACCCTGATGGCTGAAAGGCCGATAGAGCCGGTTGAACCAAGAATTGTTAAAGAATTCATTTTTATCAGGGGATCCCCTTATAAATCAGGTAGTAGTAGAAAAATGGAAGAGCGAAAATCGTGGCATCAAAGACATCCCACATTCCGCCATGGCCTGGTATAATCCTCCCTGAATCCTTGAAGCCGCCGTCACGCTTCACAGCAGACTCAACAAGGTCACCGATATTAGCGAAGACGCTCACAACAATACCAAGAAGAACACATTCAATCATGGTAAAAAGATCTCTTGAATAAAATGATGCAAAAATCTGGTTTGTAATTATAAATGCCACAATACTGAAAAGAAGGCCGGAAAAATAGCCCTCCCAGGATTTGTTAGGCGATGCTTCGATACCGGCTTTGTGCTTTCCGAACATCACACCGCCGAAATAAGCCCCTGTGTCATTAAGCATAACAACAGCCACAAGTATTATAATATAGTAAACACCATCCACCAGAGACTTAAGAAGTATAAGGTGGGAAAGGGAGAGTACAATATAAAAAACACCGAAAACAGTAATCCCCAGGGAGTATGCAGCGCCCTTAAGCGGCCGGGTAAATAATTGCAGAACAAGTATCACAGTAACAAAAAGCATAAAGAAAGCAGTTACAACCCTGGAATCGAAGAGTGAAAGAGAGCCGGAAATACCAAGCATCTTTCCGAAAGCGAAGAGATACATTAATACGTTTAAAAGCAATCCGGCGAAGAGTCCTGTTTTGACAAAAGCTCTGCCATCCTCGCCCCTGTCAGCAATCATATAAAATTCATAAAGGCAAAACAGCGATATAACCGCTGTAGCCAGAAGGATAGGGAGGCATAAAAAATTATCCGTAACAATCACGTACACAAGAACCGGTAGAGTTACAATAGCGCTTAAAATTCTTGTCATGGTTTCTCTGTTCAGTACACTCATAGCCCGCCGTATCTCCTTTCTCTCTTCTGAAATTCAGTCACCGCTTTCTGCAAATCCTCCGGGCCGAAATCGGGCCAGAGCACATCTGTAAAATAGAGTTCCGAGTATGCCAGCTGCCACATGAGAAAATTGCTGATCCTGTACTCGCCGCTGGTTCTTATGAGCAGGTCCGGGTCGGGGAGCCCTGCTGTATAGAGATACTTCTCAAGCTTTTTTTCTGAAATCTTCTCGCCCGGCTTAGCGTTCTCCGCCCAGTCATTGACTGCTTTTATGATCTCCTGCCTTCCGCCGTAATTCACGCAGAAATTCAGAACCGCCCTGCTGTTGTTCTTTGTTTCATCAATAGCTTTAAGTATTGTCTTCTTCGTGGAAGGGGGAAGCTTTGCAAGAGATCCGGAGTGTCTTATCTGTATATTTTTACTATTTATCTTTTCAAGTTTTGTTGAGAAAAAGTATTCAAGAAGTTCCCATAACCCCTTTACTTCTGTTACAGGCCGGCTCCAGTTCTCAACTGAAAACGCGTATAGAGAAACCACTTTAATACCGAGATCCATAGCGCAATCCATGACCGGTTCAATAATATCCGCTCCGCGCTTATGTCCCTCACCTCTTGAAAGGTTTCTCTGTTTTGCCCAACGCCCGTTTCCGTCCATTATAATACCGACATGGCGTGGTATGACTTCTGTTTTTGTTTTATCTTTTTTAAATATCATCAGGTTCTGTTTTCTGAATTTTCACCCCGCTCTGAAAGCTGCGGGGTGAATGCTGTTAGAGGCTCAGGATTTCCTTCTCTTTATTATCTGTCGTTTTCTGAGTATCATCAACGAACCTGTCGGTGAGTTTCTGGATTTTATCCTGAGCGGTCTTGGATTCATCCTCGGTGATCTCTTTATCCTTTTCAAGGGATTTGATCATCTCGTTCCCGTCCCTGCGGATATTTCTGATGGAAACTCTGCACTCCTCGGCTTTCTGCTTCGCGAGCTTTACATATTCCTTTCTCCGCTCCTCGGTAAGTTCCGGGATCTGAATCCTTATAAGGTTACCGTCATTTGAGGGATTTACAGAAAGATCTGATTTATGAATAGCTTTCTCAATTTCACCAAGATTGCTTCTGTCCCAGGGCTGAATAACAACGAGCCTCGGTTCAGGTATAGATATTGTTGCCACCTGGTTCAGAGGCATTTCAGAACCGTACACACTGACCCTTAGCCCTTCAAACATGGCAGGATTGGCCCTCCCTGTTCTTATGGCTGTGAAATCTTTCTGAAGGGTTTTGATGCTCTTCTGCATTCTGTCTTCAACATCATGTAAAATATCATCAATCATGAAACGTCTCCATATTAGATTAGAAAATTTTTGTGCCTATGTTCTCGCCGAGTACAATCTTTTTTAAAGCACCCTTTTCAAAAAGATTGAATACAATTATCGGGAGATTATTGTCCATGCAGAGGGATATAGCTGTAAGATCCATAACCCTTAGCTGCTGTTTAATCATTTCAATATACGGGATCTCCAGGATCTTCTTCGCGTCAGGATCCTTTTCCGGATCGCCGGTATAAACTCCATCCACCCTTGTAGCTTTAAGTAAAACATCAGCGCCAAGTTCAACAGCCCTGAGGCTTGCTGCGGTATCTGTTGTAAAATAAGGGTGCCCTGTGCCCCCCGCTGCAATAACGATACGCCCTTTTTTCAGATGGTCAAGAGCTTTCTGGATAGTATAGGGCTCCGCCACGTGTTTCATCTCTATGGCGGTAAGTACCCTTGTGGATTTATTCATCTTTTCAAGAGTATTTTCAACTGCCATTGAATTCATCACAGTGGCCAGCATACCCATGAAATCACCTGTTGACCTGCTGATCCCCAGGGAATCAGCCATGGCCCCCCTGAAAATATTGCCCGCGCCAATGACGAGGGCAACTTCAACTCCGAGATCAGACACCTCTTTGATTTCGGTGGCGATCTGGTTGATTATTTCAGGATTAATGCCGGTCTTATCCGGCCCCGCAAGAGCTTCACCGCTCAGTTTAAGCAATATCCGCTTATAACGCGGCCCTTCATTCTCTGTCATTTATCAGCTGCCTATCTGGAATCTGGAGAATTTACCTACTTCGATATTTTCACCGAAGACTGCAATCTTCTGTTTGATAAGATCCTGGATCTTAACAGCACTGTCCTTGATGAATTCCTGCTCGAGGAGGCATACTTCAGAATAGAACTTTGTGAGCTTTCCTTCAACAATTTTTTCTATTACATTATCAGGTTTTCCTGAATTTTTCATCTGCTCCCTGTATATCTCTTTTTCCTTCTCAATTATATCAGCAGGAACATCTTCAGGTTTAACATACTGAGGATTTGCCGCAGCTATCTGCATAGCAATCTCTTTTGCGAGAGCTACAAAATCATCATTTCTTGCAACGAAATCTGTCGCGCATTTAAGTTCAACAAGAACACCGATTTTACTGTTGCTGTGAATATATGAAGCAACTATACCTTCTGTTACCTCTCTACCCATCTTTTTATCAGCAGAAGCAAGACCTTTCTTTCTGAGATATTCAACAGCTTTATCCATATCGCCGTCATTCTCAACAAGAGCTTTTTTGCAGTCAACCATACCTGCCTGTGTCTTGTCTCTGAGTTCTTTTATCATATTACTGGTTACTTCAGCCACTTTATTAACTCCTTAAGATTATAATACTACAGTGCTTCCGCACTTAAAAAAAAGCAGATTATCCGATAATCTGCTTTTTCAACTGTTACCATGCATCCCCTTCTTCAGCAGGGGCAGCTTCTTTAGTTTCTTTGACTTCGGCAATTTCATCAGGTTCAATAGCATCAACAGCTGCAGGTACACCTTCAACGTCTTCGTCTTCGAAAGCGATTTCAGAAGACTGGCCGCCTGACTGCCCTTCAACTATAGCTTTTGCCATAACTTCAAGGAACAGAGCAATTGCCCTGATTGCATCGTCGTTGCCCGGAATCGGGTAATCTATTTCGTCAGGATTACAGTTTGTGTCAACAACAGCAAAGATAGGTATTCCGAGTTTGTGAGCTTCCTGAACAGCTATGGACTCTCTCTTCGGATCTATGATAAAAAGAGCATCAGGGAGTCCCTGCATGTTCTTGATGCCGCTTAAGATCTTGTTCTTTTTTGCAAGTTCTCTCTGGAGTTCGAGAATTTCTTTCTTTGTCTCCGCATCCCATGAATCATTTTCCTGCATCTTCTCAAGCTCTTTAAGCCTCTGGATAGAGTTCCCTACAGTTTTGTAGTTTGTAAGGAGACCGCCAAGCCATCTTTCAGAAACATAGTACATACCGCATTTTTCAGCGTATTCAACTATTGCTCCCTGGGCCTGCTTTTTTGTCCCCACGAAAAGAACTTTTCCGCCGTTATTGGCGAGATCTCTCATTGCAGAATAAGCGATCTTCACTCTCTGCATTGTCTTCAGGAGATCGATAATATGAATCCCGTTTCTTGCAGTAAAGATGAACTGAGACATCTTAGGATTCCATCTTCTTGTCTGGTGCCCGAAATGTACTCCTGATTCGAGCAACGCCTTCATTGATACTACAGCCAATTAAGTACCCCCTGGTAATTATTAATCATTTACGATCCGCAACATGATACAGGATCAGAATATGATCTATCATGCTGCTGAATCATCACGGTATAACCGTATACACGCATTTAATGCGTAAAAAAAATATACTGCTTATTGCCTATTCTCTGGAATGAGGCAACCGGCCACTGACCGATTTAAATCCATACCGAATTTTCCCTGTCATTCCCGCGAAGGCGGGAATCCAAAAAAGTATCCGGTACTTTTGATAGCCGCAGGCGCGGCCTTAAATTTTACGAAAAATTATAATGCCGAGAATCAGGCCTACAATGGACGCAAAATTTAATTTCATACTGAAAGAGAGTATTTCAAGATTAAATCCGATGGGGCCTGTGAGGCTCGATGTTATGACATGCATCTGGGGGATAAACTTAACGAGAAGATTCCCCAGTGCAGAGCCGAGAACAGCTCCCAGAATCATAAATGCTATGAAATAGCCGGTATTTGACCTGTCAAAATTCATATCTCTTACTAAGAGGCATCACAATATTAATATGCCGATTGTCAAGGTATTTTTCTACAAAAGATTTCTGAATCTGTAGCAGAGCCATTCAAGAAAAAACTCCACAAAACCCCTCTTTTCAAAAACCTGAAGGGTTATCTCCCTGCTATTTTCGATATCTTTCATAAAGATTCCTTCCATAAGCTCACCGAAACCCTGGTCAAGAATCACTGCATTCAGCTCAAGGTTTCTCCTGAAACTCCTTCTATCCATGTTTGATGAACCTATGGTTGACCATACCCCGTCAACAACAGCAGTTTTGGCGTGGAGAACCGAATCGGCATACTCGAAAATCCGTATCCCCCTCTTCATATATCGTTTATACAGATACCTGCTGGCATATTTTACAAAAGTGACATCTGATTTACCAGGCAGCATTAGTTTTACATCCACGCCCCGCTCCGCAGCCCTGACAAGAGTTCTGTATATCCTGCCGTCAGGGATAAAATAGGCGTTAGTTATATAGATAGAGTGCCTGGCGTTTCTGATTGCGGATATATAGGATTCATATACAGGCCTCACCTTTTTCCTTGCCCTTGTGCAGATTATCATAAGGAGGAGATCCCCCACCTCCGGGAGATCAGGGAAATAGAGCCTGCTGTCCATCATGGCTCCGCCGTTCCTGTACCAGTTCTCCATGAAGAAAAACTGGATATCCTTAACTGCCGGCCCCTCAATCATTGCATGAGTATCTCTCCATCTCCCCCCTTCATATTTAATACCGGCATACTCCAGCCCGATATTAATCCCTCCGACAAAAGCCATGGCTCCGTCAATCACAAGAATTTTACGGTGGTCCCTGAAGCTTATGTTCCAGAACCTCCGCCATGGGACAAAGGGGTGATATTCAATAATCTCCACTCCGGACTTTCTCATCATATCAAACATCAGCCCTGAAGCTGTCATTGAGCCGAAAGCGTCGTATATCACATTAACCTCAAGCCCCTGCTCAGCCTTTTCAGCAAGCTTTTCAGCAACAATCCACCCCACAGTGTCGCTGCTGAAAATATAGGTCTCAAGGTTTATGCTCCTCTTCGCATTTTCTATGGCAGAGATTATGCTGTCAAAAAAATCATCTCCATCAGTAATCACCCTGACACTGTTGCCGCCGGAGAGCCCCCCTATCCCCATCTTTTTCATCTCACGGATAAAGCCGGGGAGGAGGAACCTGTTCTTCAGTTTCTTGAAGGAGCGTGATGTTGTTTTGTTAAATGCTTTCATTTCCATGGTTGTTTTTTCTTTTCATAGCATTTTAACATAAATTAATCCAGATGATCAAGAGAAAAACTTATTCACATGATAAACAGGGGGCTGCAGCCCCTTGTTTATCATTGATACACCGGTCTACTTATTCTCAACAACATGCTTCATAGGTTTAACCATCTCAACCTTGATCATCTTTCTCACATTCTCCCTCATGTCCGGATTACTTGTGAGTTTTATCATATTATTATTAATTTCAATGGTTTTCAGATCATCCTGCGGGAAGTCATAAATACCGTTCTCTTCATAATATTTATGATCAGCCTGGAACACAAAGCGGAGCCGTCCCCATATATCATCGCGGAAAACCTTCATACCGCCGACACCGAGGAAAGTGGGCGGCGCCACATAGCCTTTTTCCGCGTCTGCAACAAGATTTTCTGCAAGATTATCGATGAGGGAATCTATCTCCGGTGAAGAGTATTCATCTGTAACAATATCAACAAGATTAGCTCCCTGCCACTGAAAATACGCATTAAGTATCTCACGGAGGTTAGGAACTGCAGCTAAAGGGCCTGAGAGGAGGAGCCCGAACTGCTTACCCTTAAGTGTCGGTGTGTGAGTATTGAAAAATCCCCTGTCAAACATCTGCTTCCACTTTGCCGAAAGATACCTGTCACGGATCTCCCCCGCAAAAATAATTATATCCGCTTTCTTCAGTTTTTCATTATAAAAATCGATAAACTCATCTTTGCCGGTATAAACACACCTGTAGTCAAAGCCGCATTCACAGCAGCCGAGGCATCCCCCTTTTATATCCACATCAGAAAGCGAAAGAAGTTCCGCATTACCGGAAAAACAGGTTTTCATTCTGTCAATCATTGCAGCAACATTATCACCGGTATAGGTTCTGTCGGATAAGATAAGCACTCTTTTCCCGGAGGAATCTGCACTCATACCGGCTGCGCCTGAAGTATATTTCTTCATGTTATAATCAGGCTTAAAAAAAGCTTTTGCTGTGGCCTTTTTTTTCTGCACTGTGTTAAAAACATTTTCCGCGAAAGCAAGGAGTTTTGCTCTCCCATCCTCCTGCATTATATCATACATATCAGGAGAGAAAGATCCCGCAAATTTCATCCCCAGATCCTCACAGATTCCCCTCATGTAATTGTGAGCTGTATTGTCAAAAAAATGGATCGATGTGGTAATCACAGCAGCATATTTCCCGGAAAATTTATCCTCCGCGCCCCTCTCCCATATAAGCTCAATAAACCTTTTATATTGTGATGGCACCAGGCATACATAAAGAGGCACGCTCCATATTACCAGGTCTGAATTATCAATTCCAAAGATTATTTCATTAAATAAAGCAATATCGCTTTCAATTTTACCGATTTTCTGAGAAATATTTNNCTATGCCCTTCAAACTTTTTTTCGATGAACTTAACATATTGCATTGTTACGCTCAAATCGCCTTTAGGACTTCCGTTTAATACAGTTATATTCATACTTTCTCCCCTGATAAATTATGCAACTGTTTGCATAATTAAATAACAAATGTTATTTGTCAATAATTAATACTTTTTTAAAATATATTGTTTTTGTAATATAAAAATTGAGTCGATG
>DINC01000384.1:0-4176 GCA_002425885.1 Spirochaetia bacterium UBA5550
TCTAAAAAACTATTTATATCTTATATTTCATCCGAATTACAATAGTGTTTTAAAAAGACGATAATATTTAAACATATTAGTCTAATTCTTATAATACTTTGTGATATGCGAATAAATGGCATCAAATTCTCTCTTCACCCTTCCCATCTCCCGCACCCTCTCTGTATCGCCGTAATCTCCACAGCCTCAGTAACAGCAGAGAAGAGTTCATCATACCTTCCCACTTCTGCAGATCTTCCTGTGAATCTTTTTACTTCAAAGGCGAACCTTTCCGGATATCTATTCTCAATTACATCCCAATAATAACACATAAGTCCTTTGCGTTCATCAAGCAGCCTCCGCGTGGGAAGTTTGTCGCTCTTATTGTTATTTGCAGCGGGGCTTGCCGGCAGGAGGTTCCACAAATCATTGTTATGCCACAAGCTATAAGGTATCACATGATCGACATGAAAATTTCCGCGAATTCTCTTATTGGTCCACGTACATTTCAGATCATCGATCTCGTTGAATAGTCTGCTGCTTATGGTCGTATCCCTCGCAGGATCACTCTTTGTTATCAATAAATCTATTACCTGTGATGCCGATATTTTACCGAAAGACATTGATGATGTTAGTTCTCCCCACCTGAGTATTAGTGAGTCACCTATCCAGTGCCACATGAGGCACATTTCTCTCCAAAAATCAGCAGGAACTATTACTGTTTTATCATACTTGTTGTAGTTAAAAATCTTTTCGTCAATACCGGCATACTTAACTGGCCCATTAATTATGGTCTGTTCAATTTTTTTTAATAATGATTTTATATCTTTTGATGGTTTATCGTTACTTATCAGATTTGTATATTGATTATAAAATGAACTTAAACCGCCTGTTGGTTTGCTTTTATTGATTAATTGAGTCAGTTCTTTTCTGAATGCAATTGATTTTCCCGAATCAATTTTTTCGCCAGTTTTTTGTGGTATAAACTTATCATATTCAAATAACGGCCAATAATACAAAATCCATTTATAGGCTATATTACTAATAGGGACTCCTACAGTCCCGTTAATATACCACTTAACACTGTTATATTCAGTTGACGCTATATCTGTCATCGCCCTTACAAGCGCCAGCTTATATGTCGCTGTTTTTTGTTCTCTGTTAAGTATTCCCTCAATTTTATCAATAGACCTTGTTCCGTTTGCCGCTTCCAGCTGAAACAGAATAACTCCCCATTTCACTCCTGCCCGCTCCAAACCGTCAGGCTCTTCATAAAAAGAAATCTTCCGGAATCCAAGCCTCTCAAAAATGAGTGTATATTGCTCAGGCGGACGCATAATAAAAAGCCTGCCGTCAGGCACACGGCTGTCTGCACCAACATCCCCGCGCTCCACGGGAATAGATAAAAGAAGCCTCCCCCCATCATTAAGGTTATTCCTTATGGTAAAGGCCGCATCAAATATCCGGTCATCACGTATATGCATCAACAGAGCCGAACACAACACGCAATCAAACTTCCGGTTAAAGTAAAGGCCATCAGCAGGGAGCTCACCAGTAACAACGCGCCCTTTAAGCTGCGGAAACCGTTTCACCGCCTCTTCACACATCTCAGGGGACGCGTCCGCGCCATACACATCATACCCGGAATCACCGAGTATCACCATATCGCGCCCCGATCCGCACCCTATATCAAGCACAGATGATCCCGCAGGGAACGCAGTGCCAAAATATCTGCTCACACCGCTTTGCGCTGCGGAGTTGTAAAGCTCCACAGCGTCCTTTACGTGGGATGAATAGTATTGTGATGTTTTGTTATCCATAATTTGTCGTGTTATAAAAAACTACTGCATAATATGTGCTTCATGCCCTCACCCGGCCTATCGGCCACCCTCTCCCATGAGTTACTGGTTGCATACATCCAAAATTTTTCCCCGGGAGAGGGTTTGTTCTACAAAAATTTACGCAGTACAGAAACCCTCTCCCTCTTCCACGCTTCAAAATGGGAGAGGGTGCGCAGTAGCGCGGGTGAGGGCATTTGTTTTTTCCGGGCATTCATCTCACATATATTCCTTAATCCTCTCCAACAGAATATTTACATCTCTGTTTACTTCTTCATTCTGTACTCTAATAAACCTGATCCCTTTATCTTCAATAAGTGATTGTCTCAATCCATCATAATCTTTCTGATTGTTATGCACACCGCCATCCACCTCAATTGCCAGCCGCAGTTCATGGCAATAAAAATCCACGACAAAACCTTCAATTACATGCTGTCGTCTAAACTTAAGATTCAGAAATTGCCTGTTACGCAGAATCTCCCATATAACAGCTTCTTCCGGAGTCTGTTCTTTTCGCAGCTCCCTGGCAAAAACTTTCTTAATATATTTCACATTCCCCATTAAAAATTCTCTATTCACCTCTCTTCAGTTTATAAAGATAAAAGTGCCGTGAGAAATAAGATACATCGAATAAAACCCCTTTTACACCACCCTCGCCCGGGCGAAGCCTGGGCGAGGGTGGCCGGACGCCAGTCACGGCCGGATGAGGGCGTTCATCACAATACACAAAAACACTTATATGTCAACACCTGAACCCCTCTGACTCCCCGGTCGAACAGAAAAAAATCACTCTACCTCCTGTGTAATACCTATGTTCCTCTATGGTAAAGCCTGTGCAGATCCTGTGCAACGCTTTTGCTGCTACTGTGCAGCTCCTGTAAATATTACAAACACCATGAAATGTTCAGATATTTAAATTCTAAAGACTCCGAAAAACAAAGGTCTGCAGCCCCATACAGACAGGCATCTCTCCTATATCTTTCCTATATCTCTCCTATATCAGACTGGTCAGACCAGACCCATTCAGACCCTCCCCACGCGGTTCACTGTTGGATTCAGGGACCGAAGTGTACGGAGCCTGCAGAAGCTCAATTAAACCTCTGTTTATCCTTATCCCTGAAATAACTTGTAGTGATAACATCCTCGCCGCAGTGCAGTACAGAAGCAATCGGCTCCCCGTCATAAGAGATCATGTAAAGCATCCAGCTTTCACCAACAGGCAACACCTGCAGCCCGAAGTTATCATGCCCGGTGATGGAATTCTTCTCCCTGTACTTCTCCATGTAATCCCCGATAACAACCTGGATCTTCTCATCGACAACAAATTCAGTTGTATCATCCATCATAACAAAACCCCCTATTTTATAAAAAGCCTCAATAAGGCAGATAAAAGCGCCCCGTGTCATAATACACCACGGCTCCCATACTCCCTCTGCACAAAACATCCGCCCCCGATTATACAGCCCGGCTGGTGAGCTCTGTCGAACCACGGTTGGTGAGCTCTGTCGAACCACGGTTGGTGAGCTCTGTCGAACCATACCCGTTTACATTATAACACAAGGTGAGTTTTAAACATAGACCCGGGAGGTCGATGTTGGAAGATTTTTTATCTTTGCCTCCTCCGGGGGTGCGGGGGCGGAGCGAAGCGAGAAAGTACTCCCGGGGTAGATGCGGGGGCCGGGGATTTTGAGCAGCTTACTTATTTTTTATTTCATTAACAATATCATCTATTGAATAGCCATCAAGAACCGCATGCCGATCTTTTGTATAATCTCCGCTGCCGGAATCAAACTGCTGTATAAAGCGTATCATGCCGTCAGGTCCAAGCTTTTTAATCAAAGCGTCCATACCGTCTTTTCTTATCTGTTCAATTCTTTTCCCGGTTTTCATAATAAAAGCTCCCTTACAATATCAGCTGGATTTTCGATCCTGATATTCAATAATCCCGGATTTCTCCGGTATAATTTAAGTATTCTGTCATCTGTTGTTACAAAAACATCCGCTTTAGATTTTTCTGCGAGGCTATATGAAGAGAGTCAAAGGAACCAAAGCCTGATTTCTGCAATTTATTAGCCAGTTCTATTACTTCATCAGTTAAAGAGTAATACTTAGAAATATAACCTGAAAGTGACAGCAATTGAGATTTTCTAACCGGATCAGGTGTTTTGCTAATCTCATGCTTAAGAACATCACTCCCGACCAGTTTTATTTTCCCTGTTAATGAAATCTTTAAAAGAATAATTACTGATTCAGCTTCAATGCGGATTCTATTCTGCGTCTGATCATCAAAAGGGCGATTAAGACAGCAGGCATCTAGATAGAAACTGAATACTTTCCGGATGTCACTCTTTTTCATATT
>DINC01000384.1:4236-8195 GCA_002425885.1 Spirochaetia bacterium UBA5550
TAATTTTCATGAATGTAAAGCAGGTTGTTTAAATATCAATCATGGAACTTTTTTATCCTTGCCTCCTCCGGGGTGCGGGGGCCGGATTTGGAAGAAAATATCAAACATGAAACCTGATATCACCTGTTTTAATCATTTCCTGAATTCTTATTTTGGCGATTGTCTCCAGCTTAATAGAAAGCTTATCCTGATTATCATAGGGCCTGTTAAAACAGCAGTTATCAGGATAAACGCGGATTTTGTTCATCAGGATTATCTCCTTATATTTAGTATTGATATTAATACGAAACAGATTAAAAAATTTACTTGACACTGCTTAAGAGCGGGGGTGTATAACTCTCCCCGATAAAGCGGTAATTAAAAAAATGGCAAAGGTAAAATTCAGATCACCCATACAGTCAATTCATGGACGCCTCGGGAATGTTATATTCTATACTGTATACGGGAATAATTATGCCCGGTCATACTCAATTCCAAAAAATCCCCGCACTGAGGCACAGCAGAAAAACCGGGTAAACTTTGCAGAGGCTGTTAAGCTATGGCAGGGGCTCTCTGATGCAGAGAAGAGAAAATACAACCGCATGGCCGCAGGAAAACCTCTAAGCGGCTACAACCTGTTTATATCAATGAAGATGAAAAAAATCTCACCTGAAATTTTAAATGTTTCTCATAGGGGACAGGTAAGGGAATGCTATATATACACTCCCTATATACAAGCAGTCACCTCCGTTTCTGCTCCTGAAGGTCTGTTTTTAAATAAAGAATGCAGATTTAACGGGGCGGGACATATCAAAACTCCGTTAAAAAAACCGCCGGGAGATTTATCTCATGCTGCATAATGAAATAATAAATAATCAGAGACCTCCGGCTTCCCCCTCATTATCATTCATATCATCAAGTTCAAGCCTGAAACCATTATCTCTGAATACTGCAAAAGCCGATGCAAGGCCTGTGATAATACCGCAAATTGCTGCTATGGTCAGAACATCATCGAACTCCTCATCAGGCAGATAAACATACCCGTGCAGGATACAGAATGTATCCTCTGCAATGTACGTTATTGAAACCATAATAAAAAATATTACAAACATCATAAGGGGCATAAGCGGAATCATTACAAGAATTGTTTTAAAGCTTTCGAGATAATAAGCAAAGCATTTGATTACAGCGAATGCGATTGGTATCCACAGAAGAACGCAGGCAAACTGCCACCAGGGTTTTATATATGTGGCGCCGCCGCTGTACCATGCGCCATACCTGTGAATATCGGTTATAAAGAATATAACAAGTATGGCAAAGCAGATTTTGCATACCTTCATCCACCTATTACCTATATTATTCCTCTCTGCAAACCTGTAGAGCCATGCAGGCCGTGGTGACAGATAAAAATGAACACCCTTTGCGATATTAAAACCGGCCCTGTAGCTTAAACTGAAATTATTTCCCCGCATATATGCCTCCCTGCCCGTAGGTAACATAACACAGAGGAAGTTGAAAACATAGACCGTGAAGGTCGATGTTGGAGTATTTTTAATCTTTGCCCCCCGGGGGCTCATATACTTTCTTAATGCTAAAGCAGTATAAACATTTTAAAAAAATAAAATAAGTTAAATAGCCCACTCAGGGGGCGGCGGGTAAGGATTTCCCGAAGAAAAAAATTCATTCCGCCGGGGGCTCCACCGGTTTTTTTGTCTGTAAAAGAAGTGGGTAGAGTCAGCCCCGGACTTAAATTTTTCCTTAAAAGTCTTGACTTAAAAAATTTCCACTCTCATTCTAATACAGTGATAAATAATTATCACACCCCCCGCAGTTTTTTTAAATCTTGAAAAAAGAAATAACTATCATAAGGAGTCTTTTATGAAACATCTTAAGGCTATGACGTCGCCTTTTGCGGCATCATTAACTTTTTTAAATAAGCTGTCAGCAGGTGCAGTAAAAATTGCCGCTATGACAGCTCTTATACTCTTCACCTCATCACTATATGCAGATTCCCTCTGGGACAGCGCGGTGAGCATTTACGGCAAAAACAGGGACAGCAAACCGAACCCTAAATCCGCGTATATACTTATGGAGTCAGGCGCCCCCGGGAAAAAATCAAACAGTAATGAGGTATGGGAGGAGTATAAATATGAGGGAGGTAAGCCGTACCGCAGGATTATTAAGGTGATGAAAAACGGTGCGGAACAGCCTATCCCTGAACAGGCTAAGGGGAGATGGAGCCCCCTGACGAATAAAAAGAGTGAAAAAAAAGAGGATTATAAGAGCATTGCTGATATATTTTATTCCCCTCAGCAGAAGAATGTAACATATCAGAGAACCGGAAAGAGTAAAACTGTTTACGGTAAAAATTGTATTGAATATTCCTTTACTTTCATAAAACACCGTAAAGGGAAAAAGGTAACAACTCTTGGGAAAGCCTACCTTGAAGAGGGAACCGGCGCTCCTTTAGAAATCAGGAGAGTGAACACCAGCGCGTACATGAAGGGAACTCCCGATTCATTTGTCATGTTTACATACGACGGGAAAATTCTTTACCCCATGCATGCGCTCCTTATAATGAATATAGATTTTTTAGGCCAGAAAATGAACATGAAATCTGAATGCAAAATGGAATATTAAGATTAAACCTGTTCTTTTATCAATAATCCCGGAGGGTTAACCATGAGACCTTTTTTTAAAATTATTTTCAGAGCTGTCCCTGCCGCGCTTGTAATTATTTCCCTGTTTCTTACACCTGGCAGCAGTGCCGGAAAAAAAGCCGCGCCCTTAGGGAAAAAGGATCTCAGGATTTTCTATAAATCTAAAACCCCCCTCACCCTTTTCGGCACGCCGTATAAAAAGTTTACAAGGCTTGCAGGTAATACAGGGAGATGGGAGGATGAGGAGAAATTTCGCTACACATGGGATGAAGGACAGGCTGGTTTTTTAAAAACAGAGAAGATGAAAGCCCCTCAGCTTGTTATGATTACCCTGAGCGAAAACTTTAAAACTGCCAGGGGAATTAAAAAAGGCTCAACCCTTGATGAACTCCTTAAAGCATACCCTGATGAATACAGCACAACCGAAGGGGGTAACGGGCTCTGGTATGACTACAGGTGGACAGCAAAAAGCCGTTCCCCGAAAGAAGAGGATAAAAACTTCAGGATATCATTCTTTGTTGAAAACGGCAATGTGGACTCCGTAATGTTAAGGCTTGAAAGTGAAGAGGCGGATGAAATCCCGGTCGGGTGATTAGTTTATGAAAAAAATAATTTTACTGCTGCTTATAATTGCCGCGTCAGCTTTAAATTTCTGCTCCACAGTTGAAGAGAAGAGAGAGAAGAGCCTTGTGGTGAAAGATACTGATGTTAATGTTATTGCAAAAGCCATTGACCTCTCTCTGGATGATTTAAGCGGAAAAGACCTGAGCGGCATGGACCTCCGTAATGCGGATTTTGAAAACAAAAACCTCTCAAGGGCAAACCTCTCTGACTCCGACCTTTCAAACGCCAACATGAAAAACGCGAACCTCGAGAGTGCCAACCTTGAAAGGGCAAACCTCACCAATGCTGTTTTCACAGGGGCAAACCTGAAAAACGCAAATTTCAGAAGGGCCAATCTCACAGGTGTAAAGATGAACGGCACAAATATGTCGGGCACTGATCTAAGCGGAGCCCGCATGGTGCTCTCTGTAATCAATAAAAGCAACTGCAGCGGCGCATCTTTCCGCGCAGCACAGTTCGACGATACGAATTTCACTGAATCAATAATGATAAAAGTAGACTTCACTTTCACCAACCTGAATAATGTAAAATTCGACGGAGCTTCAATCCATGGATCAACAATAAACAAGGCATACAAAAAGATGCTTGAGATGCAGCATGTAGATGGCGTGGATGAGGTTATCTGGGTTGATTAACCGTATAATTATAGCTGTACAATAATATAATTATAGTTGACGATAATTATATTATTGTATG
>DINC01000384.1:8211-8349 GCA_002425885.1 Spirochaetia bacterium UBA5550
AGATTACTGGATAGAAATCGCTGTAGATGATCTCGATTCAGCAGATATCATGCTTAATAAAAAGAAATTTCTGCAAGCCGGATTTTACTGCCATCAATCTCTAGAAAAAATTCTTAAAGGCTATTACTGGTTTATCAA
>DINC01000384.1:8453-8771 GCA_002425885.1 Spirochaetia bacterium UBA5550
ACAGATATACAATGAGACAGAGGAGATTGTTAAATGGATTCACAAATTGATAACGCAATAAACCGTTATGCTGAGCTTGTTAAAAAGACACTCCCTGTTAATATGATAATCCTCTATGGATCTTATGCCAAAGGCACTGAACATAAAGATAGTGATATTGATATTGCCATAGTAGTAGATGAATTAGATGATGATTTTTTAGATGTAAGCGCCCGTTTATATTCACTCTGCAGGGAGGTAAATACTGATATTGAACCTAAACTAATTATTAAAAACAATAACCGTAGCGGATTTCTTGAAAGTATTTTAAAATATGGC
>DINC01000384.1:8825-9280 GCA_002425885.1 Spirochaetia bacterium UBA5550
GGCAAATTACTCCCCTGCTCTCCCTGTTATTTTCACCCTCACCGCAAAACGCAGCATATAAAACAGCAGCGGCGGAATAATTATAAATAAAGCATGAGTTCCGATACTCACAAGTTTTGCAATAATAAACAGTGAAACAAATACAGTGAACAGCGGGTGCTCCATCATCCCCTCCTCTATCCTGTTAAAGCGCACAATGTAAGGCTTAACACCGGGCTTTCTTTTTATTGTCCTGTACTTCTCCCCGTCCCTGTACACCCACCTGAAGTCCCTTATCTCGTTTATATCATCAATCTCTTTTAAAATTGAATTTATGTAAGCCCCGTCCATTCCCCTGTTTATATAATTCATAAGACTTCCTCCATTTAATCACTTTATTAAAGTCAGATGTTTTTTGAATCAGTTATATGTTCTCTGTCATCCCGTGAAGACTGGAATCCATTGTTAATAGCATT
>DINC01000384.1:9299-11315 GCA_002425885.1 Spirochaetia bacterium UBA5550
ATGGATCTCCGCCTGCGCGGAGATGACATCGAGGACTGATTAAATCCTTCAATGCTATAATAAACATTATACACAGAACCCCGGAGAAACATAGCCCTCCTTCGTCGATGTCAGAATAATTTTTCGCTTGAAATCCGGAGCGGAAAATCAGGATGATCCTTTAAGTGGAGAGAGTATGTTAAAAGGTGAACTTGCCGCTTTTGCCGTTGCTTTATGCTGGACTGTTTCAGCTGTCTCTTTTGAAAACGCTTCAAAAAAAATAGGTTCATTCCCTGTAAACATATTGCGCCTTGTCCTCGCGTACCTTTTCCTCACAGCCTACAACGCGGTTTTCTACGGGAACATTCTCCCCCATGCTGATACGGATAGGGTTATCTGGCTTTCTCTCTCCGGATTTGTGGGATTCTTTATCGGCGACCTCTTCCTGTTCAGGGCCTTTGTACTTATAGGTTCCAGGGTATCAATGCTCATTATGTGCACATCTCCGATTATGGCATCAGCTGCCGGTTTTTTTATTTTCGGGGAGAGGCCCTCGCTGTCGGACTCAGCTGCCATTATTATTATACTTCTTGGAATATCCCTTGTTGTTCTTACACGGGACGGAGCCGGGGATATAAAACTTGCTCACCCTCTTCCGGGTATACTCTGCGCCTTTGCCGGCGCTGCTGGCCAGGCAGGGGGGCTGGTTCTTTCAAAAATAGGTGTAACGGGATTTGACCCTTTTATCGCTACGCAGATAAGGATAATAGCAGGATTGGCCGGATTTCTCATTGCTGTTATTTTTATGCGTAACGCAGGGAGGGTTATTTCATCCTACCGGGATGCAGAAGGAGTATCATTTACAGCACTCGGGGCTTTCTTCGGCCCGTTCCTTGGGGTTTCTCTATCGCTATACTCTGTCAAGTACGCAAATATCGGTATAGCTTCAACACTGATGTCTGTGGTGCCTGTTCTTCTTATACCGGTTTCATTTTTTCTTTACAGGGAAAAGGTGAGGAGGATGGAGATTGCCGGGATTATTATTTCAATGGCAGGGGTTGCAATACTCTTCCTGGTGTGAAAAAGCCGCGATATTAAACATACTCCTGGTCTGTCAGTTCAATCCCTATATCGCATTTCCCGCCAACCTGAATGCATCTTACTATAACACCTGTACAGCCAACTGTAACCTCACGTTTCCCTACCGGTATTGTCAGCTGAAAAGAAACAGCAGTTCCGGGCTTAATCTCTGTTTCTGTCCTGCAGAGTATCCCCCCTTCGCTTATATTTACACCGCTGGAGTTTATAACAGTTCCATCTGATGTTGTAAGAGCTACATCCTGTGTTAGGGGGAAACGCTCCCGTTTACGCTTTTCTTCACCCATAATGTTACCTGTATATCTTTAAAATTAAACCGGTTTTTATTATTATCTGAGATTCACACAGGAAAATCCATTACTTTTTTTTATTTCTCAGGGAATAGAGAAAGTCAGTCTTTAAACCTGCCGGCAATAATTCTCCCGAGGCGCAGCATGTGCTGTGTCACATCTTTTCGGCTCCTTCCGGGATAATTTCTGAATGATATAAGTATGCCGTTCATGGCGGAAAAAAAAGCGTGTGCCTCTATGCGGGCTTCGGATCCCTTTTTAGCGAAAAGCCTTTCAAGCTCACCCAACATCCTCCTCTCCATTGTATTGAGCCTGGAGAGCTGTTCCTCATTCAGCGTTCCGTCTAACATGAAGTGGGTCATCATCCTGAAATACCTGTCATTTTCTATCATATGCTTCAGGAACTTCTCTGTCACTTTCTCTATGTTCCCTTCAGGGTTCTCATCTATCAGTTTATGAAGAAAACCGACAATCTTTTCCGCCCCGCGAAGGAACGCCTCAACAAAAAGAGCCTGCTGGTCAGGGAAGTAGCGGTAGATAAGGGCATGAGATATTCCCGCCTCACGGGCAATATCCCTTATGCTCACCTGGCTGAAGGGCTTGGAGGAGAAAACACGTTCCGCAGAGGCTATAATTATATCACGACGTG
>DINC01000385.1:0-7487 GCA_002425885.1 Spirochaetia bacterium UBA5550
AAACAGTATTTTTTAACGGAGTATTCCAGATGAAAGATTTTCCAAATTTAAATACCAAGGAACCTGATGGTATTTCGCCAACCGGGAAACCATATATCATTATGGTTGTTGACGGAAAGGATTTCCAGAGGAAACAGCTGGCTCAGANNTGAATCGGAACAGTATAAAGTTGTTGAAACAGCTTCTAACGGCAAAGAAGCTCTCGAGAAGTATGACAAACTGAAGGGTAAGATCGACCTTATTACAACAGACCTTGATATGCCGGTACTTGATGGTTATGCCATGCTCTATGAGTTGAGTCAGCGCAAGAGTGAAACTCTCGTGGTTTTCATTAGTGAGGAGACAACTAAAGGTGTTATGCAGGATCTTATATCTATGGGAGTTAAGGATTATATTCTTAAGCCTGTTAACAGAAGACTTGTACTGGAAAGGGTGAAGAATGTACTCACAAAGTATTACAAAAAGACAGAAAGCTTATTGTAGAGACTGATTTATATCAGCACAGGGGATTTTCTTTATGAGTAATGAACTGGAAGCCGCAGCAACGAATTTTTCTGAACAGGCAAAGAAGCTTCAGATTGCGCTTTATTTTACACATGGTGATCAGGATAAAGCCAAAAAGATGCTTAATGATACATACAAAGATCTTATTGTGCTTAAGGGGAGATTCTCCTCCGCAAGTGTGTATGGCGTTTTTATTATATTCTTCAATTCTGTTTACATGAAGGTTGTGAACTCCTTTGCGCTGGTGAGCAAATCATTTGAGCTTGCTGATATGAAAACATCCATGGACTGGAGGAATTTTGAGAAGCAGCTTGATAATATTCTGAAAAAAGGTGGAATGGATGAAGTCTTCACCGCCCAGGTGAAAGAAAATATCTCTAAAAATCTCACAATACAGGAACTGACAAAGCTTTTTAATCTTATTTCAATAAATGATGCAATAGCAGTTAACCACAGCTTTCAGAAATTTTTAGCTGATGTAACAGGCTTCCAGAATATTGAGTTATCAATGGATTATGAATCTGTTACATCCCTTGCAATGGAACTCCACTCAATAACCGGGATGAAAATACCCCCTGCTGAACTGGCGCGAGGCCAGGTGGATGAAAAGTCAAAGCAGGAAGTAAAAGTTGAAAAGATTGAGGATAACCTGGAGGGGAAAGAGATTAAGCTGATGCTTAATGGCGCTCTAATCCTCTCCCCGATCAAAGGGAAAGATATAAGTAAACTCGCTGTTAGTGACAGAATAATGATAAGCATCATTGATAAAAATCCCAGGTCTGTTGATGTGGCCAAAGCTTTTAATGCTTATGATTCTGAAGGTAATATGAAGCCGATCCCGGGCAGAATCGTTTCGATTAAAAGGGATGATTATCTTCATATTATGGCAATTGTTGCCAAAGGGATTTATATGAAAATCATTGAGGAGGAGGATAACATCAAGGTGGCGATGGATCCCACATATTATAATCAGGCATCTAAAAATGAGGCTGAGGATAAAGGGAGCAGCAAAACCATGATGGTTATTCTTTCCATAGTTTTTGTTGCTCTGGTGGGTGTAATTCTTTTCTTTGTGTTAAGCTTCTGATTAAACAGGCCTTACAGGTATGCCTCTTTTCCCGAGAGCCTCTTTCACTTCCCTTATGCTGATCTCCCTGAAGTGAAATATTGATGCTGCAAGCACAGCGTCAGCTTTCCCTATGGTAAATCCTTCATAAAGATGAGCAATGCTGCCCGCTCCTCCGGATGCTATTACCGGGATATCGACAGCTTCCGAAAGTCTCCTCGTCAGCTCAAGGTCGTACCCGTCTTTTGTGCCGTCTTTATCCATGCTGGTAAGCAGAATTTCACCCGCGCCTAATTTTGCCGCTTCAACTGCCCAGTCTATGGCGTCAAGTTCAGTTGGTGTTCTCCCTCCGTTAAGGTATACAGTCCAGCCCCCGCGTTCATTCTTCTTTGCGTCTATGGCAATAAGGATACATTGTGAACCGAACTTCTCCGCTGATTCTGTTATTAGCCGCGGATTCTGTACTGCGGCTGTATTTATGGATATCTTGTCTGCTCCGTTCCCAAGTATAAGCCTCACGTCCTCCACCGTGCGTATTCCCCCCCCCACTGTAAAGGGGATGTGAACTGTCTCTGCAACACGTTTTACCATGTCAAGGATGATGTTCCTTCTGTCCGAAGATGCGGTAATATCGAGGAAGCAGAGTTCATCAGCACCTTCAGAATCATAAAACTTTCCGTTTTCAACCGGGTCACCTGCATCCTGAAGGTTGAGAAAGTTTACCCCTTTAACAACGCGCCCGTCTTTAACATCAAGGCATGGAATAATTCTTTTAGCGAGCATCAGTATATCCTTAAAATTTTATAAGTGGTATATGCCGGAGAACTATTGATAATGTAAATATTTTTTTAAAAAGAAATTAAAAAACAGCTATGCATTGTTTCATGATATTGTTTCTCATCATCTCATCCATCTTTATCTCTCCTCTGAACTTCCTGATTCAATAATTTTTGTAAGCATCCAATTTTTAAGTGACAATTACGGACTGTTGCAGGTATTTTACAGAAGAAGATGATTTTTTTGGAGAGTTATTTATGTCCGGTAAAAAACAGAGCAGCAGGGATATTTTCAGAGAGTTCTCACATAATCATATCCCTCTTATCGATAAATTTATTGCAGACTATTTTGACGCAAAATCTGCTGATGCGGCCCTACCTTTCATGAGAGAGATGTATGCTGACATTAAAGAATATTGTCTCCGTGACGGGAAGAGGATCAGGCCTCTCCTCCTTATAAATGCATATAACGGATATAAAAAAGGTTTCCGGAAGACATCGGAGATTGTTAAGTTAGGCGCTGCTGTTGAAATTATGCATTCATTTCTACTGGTGCAGGATGATATTATAGACAGGGCTGAGATGAGAAGGGGGGGCGAATCTCTCCATATTCTCCTGGGTAAAAGGTATTCATCTGTTACAACTAATTCCCTTATCGGTACAGACATAGCTTCTGTGCTTGCTGATGTTATGTTCTCTTCGGCAATTGATATAATCTGCGGAGCTAAACTGCGGGACAGAATTAAGGTCTCATACATGGAGGTATTCTCACGCACTTATGAGAAAACCTCCTGGGGGCAGATACTGGATTCTCTGAATACAATGCCGCGCGCTATTGACAGTGAAAGCAATGCTCCAATGATGATCTCGCTGATGAAGACTGCCTGGTACACCATGGTATACCCTGTAACAATGGGTTATGTGCTCAGCGGAGAGAACGGTCGTAATGAACTGAAGGCTATAGAGGAGTTTGGTGTACCACTTGGCGTGGCATTTCAGATACGTGATGATATACTCGGTGTTTTCGGTATTGAATCCGATACAGGTAAGCCCAATGATTCGGATATCCATGAAGGGAAGTTTACTCTTCTTGTACATAATACCATGCAGAAACTGGATGGCAACAATCTTGATAAATTCAAGTCAGTTCTTCTTTCGCAGTCAAAAAGTAAAGAGGATGTTGATTATATCAGGGGGACAATTAAAGAGAGCGGCGCGCTGGATGAGACAATTGACAGCCACAGGAACCTTATTGCCGCAGCGGAGGATAAGCTTGATGAACTCAGGATTAAATCATATAACAGAGAGCTGTTGAGAGGAGTCGTTGAGTCAGTGGGCGATATACCGGTGTGACTAATTTAAAACAGTTATCACTTCCCTGATTCCCGCAACCCTCGCCTCTGTACTTTTTCTGATATCCCCGAGTGATAGATCGTTCTCAGGACTTTTATGATAAAGAGAATAGTTCTCAATGGTGTTTACGCCGCGTTTATAATCTTTTTTCCTTGAGTCAAAGGTGTCTTTGTATATCTTCTCAATTGATAGTATAAGTGTTTCAAGAGCTGATTTAAGTGAAATATCTGCGGGGAGTTCGCTTTTAACAAGCTTTACAGCATGGCCCCAGTAGCCTGTGCCGTCGGGTTCCATTATGTTTTTAAACTCCGGCAAGCGGTTTGCTTTTATAACCTCTTCAGTTCTTGAAAACAGCGCCGTAAGAAGATAATGGCGAATATAAAAGCTGTATGTATCTATTCCTTTTAATCTCGATTCATCTGTTATAAAATTTTTCCCTGCACCCGGTATATCTCTTTCAGTAAAACAGATGGTAAAATCAGCTGCTTTCTCAAGACGTTCTCTCGCGGTAATCATAAGATCAATTATTGACGGGCGGAGTATCGTGAAATCAAATATATTCCGCTTCGATTTATTTCTGCTTCTGTATTTTGACTCGTTACGAAGCACTGCATAAATATTTTCACGGAGCGTCCACCCCGGTATAAGCTCATTGAGGTGAAGGGACACACCTTTATTGTAGACTGAGGGTGAGAGAATAAGTGAAAAGGGGAATTCCACTCTCTGGGACTGTGTCACTGTTCCTGTAGCTACAATTGAGTAGGGTGCTCTCCTGTAATCACCTGGGAATTTTATGCTGCATCCCAGGCCGAAGAACATACCTTCACCTGGATAGAGCTCCTGGTCAGGGAGACGTGAAGTATGGTTTGAGCCTACATTTGCCCCGTAGCCTATATTTCCCCTTCCGCCGGGCCATACAGTTGCAATAAGGAGTGACTGGTGATGGCTCACTGTAAATGGTCCGGCAAGAGTTGATGTCACCTCTCCGCCGGCTAACGATGAGTTGGGCCCGATGATGGAGGATGAAACCCGGCTCTGGTTTTCAGATTCAGTGTGTTCCATTAATAATGAATTGAATATAATAGCCCCTGAATTGATGCCGCAGCCGTACTGAATCATTGAACCTTCAATCCTGACACCTGAGCCAATTGATATTTTTTCATCAGTTGAACTTAGAAGAGTCGATCCCGTGATAAGAAGGGCTCCCCTTATCTCCGCAGAGTCCCCGATAAATGAATCGCGTATTGATGATGTGCCGGTAATTATGCAGTTTTTCCCGATGTAACCGGTTTCAAGGTTTGAACTGTTTCTATACACCGTTATATAGTCAGAGTACTCAGCTGGTTTGTGCGCGGAATTAAGAATAAGTTCAGCGCTTTCCATGTCCATATCAGCAAAAAGAGGGAAGGGTATCTCCCCTGTTTCAGGGCCCACGGGTATAACAAGGCTGTTGCCGGAATTGCAGTTGCATAAAGCTGTGATTGAGCCTGTGTTGTATATAACCGTGTTTTCTGAAATATAATAATTTGAAATAAGTCTGCATTGAAATATAAGGGCTTCTGACTCAATAAAGGAATTGATTATAACACTGTCGTAAATTCCGGAGGGGAAAAGCGCACCGTCCTGAATATTATGCTTCATGCCGGTAAAAACACCAAGCCTGCACTTCCCGAAGAACCTGTTACCTGATATATATTGAGGAGAAAATTCCTCTTTGACATTAATCTGCTTCCAGTCTTCAGCACTGTTTCTGTTTTTTTCAAGAACTGAAATTTCTGCATCAGTGAGAGGGCGGTACTCTTTATCAATTGTTTTAATTGAATTCTTTATCTCCTGAACCCGTTTAAGGAATTCTGATGATTGAATTAAATTCTGCAGTTTTTCAGTGAGTGTCATGAGTTTTTTCCCCCCGCACCCCCGGAGGGGTCAAAGCTGTTTTGTCTGTATCAAAGTGAAATGTCATTTCGAACCCCTTCATTTCATCGGGTGAGAAATCTGTTTTTTATTAAATAACCGGATTAACACAGTAAATATCAGGCTTTCCTATGTCATGCCGGTATTCACTGTGTTAATCCGGCATGACAGCTTGTACTCTGTCTGAATTAAAAGTAAAGAAATATTTATTACTTAATCATTGAAAGGAAAAGTGCATGTATGCGGGGATCGCCTGTAAGTTCAGGGTGGAAGCTTGATGCAAGGAAGTGGTTCTCTCTGACAAGGATCGGCACATCTTCATATTCGGCGAGTATATCAACTCCCGCGCCGCAGCGTGTAATCTTCGGAGCTCTGATGAATATTCCTGTAACCGGCTCTTCCCCGATTCCCTTAACGGTGAAAGCAGCCTCAAAGCTTTCAAGCTGTCTTCCGTAGGCGTTCCTGTGAACAGAGATATCCATGAGACCCGGCAGCGGAAGGTTGAAGTCGTCCACCTCTTTTGCGAGGATTATCATTCCCGCGCAGGTACCGAATACAGGCATGCCGCTTAAGGCCCGCCTGCGCAGAGGCTCAATGAGCCCGTTCCGTGTCAGGAGTTTGCTCATGACTGTGCTCTCCCCGCCCGGTATGATGAGGCCGCTGATTTTTTCGATATCTTCCACTGTGCGGACTTCGATAGCCTCTGCTCCGAGGCTTTCAATCATGAGGGAGTGCTTATGATAAGCCCCCTGCATGGCAAGAACTCCAATAATTTTATCTGAGGGCACCGGCTGTTACCAGCCTCTCCCCGCAAGTTTGTCACTCTCTTTAAGCTGGGTTACGCCTATGCCGGTCATCGCTTCACCGAGGTTCCGTGAAATCTCAGCGAGTTTCTTCGGGTCGTTGTAATAGGTGACAGCCTGAACTATAGCCTGCGCCCTTTTCGCCGGATCACCTGATTTGAATATTCCTGAGCCCACAAAAACAGACTCAGCACCAAGGTGCATCATAAGAGCAGCGTCAGCCGGAGTTGCAACACCCCCTGCTGAGAAGTTCGGTACAGGGAGTTTTCCTGTCTGGGCAACTTCGAGTATAAGTTCGTATGGAGCCCCCATCTCTTTTGCAACAGTCATCAGCTCCTCTTCAGGGAGGTTTTTGATTCTTCTCATATCATCCTGAAGTGTACGCATGTGACGTACAGCTTCGATTATATCACCGGTGCCTGCCTCACCCTTTGTTCTGATCATTGCAGCTCCTTCACCTATACGGCGCAGAGCTTCACCAAGGTCACGGCATCCGCATACGAAGGGGACTTTAAACGCGCGTTTATTTACGTGGAACCTGTCATCAGCCGGGGTCAGTACTTCACTCTCATCTATAAAATCGACTTCAAGCGCTTCGAGAATCTGTGCTTCAACAAAGTGCCCTATACGGCATTTTGCCATTACAGGGATTGAGACAACTTTCTGGATACCCGTGATCATATCAGGGTCGGACATCCTTGCAACTCCCCCTGCAACTCTTATATCCGCAGGAACCCGTTCAAGGGCCATAACTGCCGCAGCTCCTGCGTCTTCAGCAATCTTCGCGTGCTCAGGTGTAACAACATCCATAATCACACCCCCTTTAAGCATTTCAGCTAAACCGACCTTTGTTTTCCAGGTTGATTCCTGTTTTGAACTCCATACTTTATCTGTCATAGGTATTACCTCTTTTTTCTGAAAAATCTGTTTTGCCGATTGTCAGCTGGCGTAATTCATTTTTTTCTCATATTATTAATATAACAAATAAGCAAAATATTTTTGTAATGTCATTTCGAACGGAAGTGAGAAATCTTAAATTTAATATAAAAATAGATTAGCTTCCAGCTCTAC
>DINC01000385.1:7571-7776 GCA_002425885.1 Spirochaetia bacterium UBA5550
TGAGGCATATTAAAAACGAACGGTTTTTTTTCAATTATTTTATAGAAAATATGAAAAGAATGGGGATTATTCAGGAGTTTCAGGACCTTTTGCGGGGAAATATCAGTATTGTCGGTTTTACCTTTTCTGCGGACACATCTCTTCTACTTTATTCCTATGAACAACTTAACACATTTTTTCCTTGTATATATTTATTTATAATAAA
>DINC01000389.1:0-16534 GCA_002425885.1 Spirochaetia bacterium UBA5550
CACTAATTATGGAGGAGTTACTTCATGAAAAAGATTTTAGTTCTCGTTCTCAGCATGGCTGTTGCACTTGCTGTTGTATCATGCGGCTCTACATCAGTTAAGGATATGGATGCTAAATCAACAGTTAAAGATACTGCTGTGAAAGAAGGTGCAGCAAAAGCTCAGAAAGAAGCTGCAATTGCATCATGTAAAAAAGATGCTGACACAGCTTATGATGCATGTGTTAAAAAAGCCGGTAAATCTGCGAAAGCAAAAAAAGCCTGCTCAACACAAAAAACAAAAGCATATGCTGATTGCGAAAAGAAGTAACAGGGAATTTTTTATTTTAAAAAAAAGAGTTCCGGCCGATGGCCGGAACTTTTTTTTGCCCTGAAAGCATATCCTTTCATGCTGCTTTTTTTATCAGTTTATACACCCTTAGTAATCTTAATTTATTGTAAACCGGCCGGGTTTCCGTTTTATGCTTGAAAGAGTCTTTAAACAGGTGTATAACTTAATCATGCATTTTTCTGATAAATGAAAGCTTTAAAAAATCCTTGATTAATGAAACACTGAATATGAAGTGACGGTTTCAGCGCAAGATTTTCTGGAGATGAATTAATGGATATTGATGATATAATGTCAGAAGGTGGGGATTTTTCGATAGACGCCGAGATCCTGGAAGGGGATCTCCTGGCTATTGACCATGTCCTTCCTGACCAGCTTTACCTTATACCTATAAGATACAGGCCTATTTTTCCCGGCATTGTGACTCCTCTTATTATTTCCCAGGGGAGATTCACCAGGGTGATTGATAAGGTGCTTAATGATTCAAGAACAATAGGCCTTGTGCTTATTAAAGATGACGAAAAGGGTGAAATCGAATTTGAGGATCTTTATAAATACGGCACTGCAGCAAGGGTTCTGAAGAAGATCAACCTCCCGGACGGCGGAGTTAATGTTCTTATAAACAGCGTGAAGAGATTCAGAATAAAAAAAGAGGTTGAGAAGAAAAAGAACCTTGTTGCAGAAGTTGAATACCTTGAAGATATTCTGGATAATAAAAAAGGGAAGATCGAAATTAAAGCATACACACGTGAAGTCCTTTCAAAACTGAAACTCCTTTCTGACAACAATCCGCTTTTTACTGAAGAGATGAAACTCACAATGCTTAATGTTGAAGAGCCGGGTAAGATTGCGGACTTTGTAACTTCAATTCTTAATATTGACAAGCATGAATATCAGGATGTACTTGAAACACTTGATGTTAAGCAGAGGCTTGTCCGCGTGCTTCATCTTCTGCATAAAGAGATGGAGGTGATGGAAGTACAGAAAAAGATCCAGCACCAGATAAGCGACAAAATCGACAGACAGCAGAGAGAATATTTTCTCCGTGAACAGCTTAAGGCAATAAAGACTGAGCTGGGGATGGAGGAGGATGAGCGTACTGTTGAAGTCCGTGAGATGAAGAAGAAGGTTGAGGAACTGGCTCTTAAAGGGGAGGTTCTTGATAAGGTAAATGAGGAGATTGAGAGGTTTCTTTTTATGGAGCCTTCATCATCTGAATACTCTGTTGCCAAGAATTATATAGATACAGTTCTCTCCCTGCCGTGGAATACTGCCACAACGGATTCCATTGATCTCGATAAAGCTGAGAAGATATTGAACAGAGACCACCATGGTCTTGATGATGTGAAAAAGAGGATACTTGAGTTTATCGCTCTCCGTAAGATTAAGCCGGACGCCCGTGGTTCAATCATCTGCCTCGTAGGGCCTCCCGGTGTTGGTAAAACTTCGCTTGGCAAATCCATTGCCTCAGCTCTGAACAGAAAATTTTTCAGAATGTCCCTCGGTGGAATGAGAGACGAGGCTGAGATTAAAGGCCACAGGAAAACCTACATAGGAGCTATGCCAGGCAAGATTATACAGGGGCTCAAGATTACCAAGACCAATAACCCGGTTTTCATGCTGGACGAGATTGACAAGATGGGGCAGAGCTTTCAGGGTGACCCCGCGTCTGCTCTGCTTGAGGTTCTTGATCCTGAGCAGAATGTCGAATTCAGGGACTACTATCTTGATCTCCCCTTTAATCTAAGTGATGTCCTTTTTATAACAACTGCAAACACTCTCGATACTATCCCGCAGGTTCTGGCTGACAGGATGGAGATAATCAGGCTCTCCGGTTATATCGCCATGGAGAAATATGAGATAGCACGCAAGTATCTCCTCCCCAAACAGCTTAAGATGCATGGGCTGGAGAAGGATACTGTTAAGATCAGCAAAGAGGGGTATCTTAATATTATAAGCGGCTGGGCGCGTGAAGCAGGGGTGCGTAACCTCGAGCGGAATATTGAGAAGATTTGCCGCAAGACTGCAACACTCATTGCGAAGAATAAAAAGATTCCCGGTGATTCTCTATCGGATGCTGAAATCCGTGAGTACCTTGGCACTGAGGTTTATCACGAAGATGAAAAACCTGTGATAAATAAACCCGGAATAATAACAGGACTCGCCTGGACATCTCTGGGGGGAGCGATTCTCACAATAGAATCAATAGCTGTTAAAAGTAAAGGGGGGCCGGGCCTTAAGCTCACAGGGCAGCTTGGGGGAGTGATGACTGAATCGGCAAACATAGCCTATACTTATATAAACCACCTGATGCAGGAGGATGAAGCTGCCAGAAATATTTTTGAAGAATTTCTTGTGCATGTTCATGTTCCTGAGGGTGCAACCCCTAAGGATGGTCCCTCAGCGGGGATAACGATGGCTGCATCGATATATTCAATGATAACAGGAAATATGGGGCGCAGCGATCTTGCTATGACAGGTGAGCTTACACTTTCAGGGAAAGTGCTCCCAATAGGGGGGCTCAAAGAGAAAGTAATTGCGGCAAAAAGGGCTGATATAAATCATATAATTATCCCTTCGGAAAATAAAAAAGATCTGGAAGATATTCCGGATTATGTGAAAAAAGGGCTGACTTTTCATCTTGTAAGTGATATAATAGAAGTACTGGATATCTCCTTCGGTAAAAAGAAGGTGAAGATGAAGAGGTGATCTATGGAGTTCTTTAATCTGATTGAAGTGATAGTGAAGGATATTGTTGATGAGGTCTTAAAGAAAGATGAGTCCCTTCATAATCTTAAAATTCACAGGAATGATATTATAGCTTATATTCTTAACAGGGTGCCTCCGCGTTATGTAACAGGGGAGAGGGGCATTATCCACACGAGGATAGACCCGCGTATCAAGTTCCAGCAGCATACAGATATTTTGTTTCTCACTTATGAGGCAATTGATCTTTTCTCCAGGAGAAGAGAAACTGAAGTTGATGAAAATGAACACATCGGGGATAAAGCATCAGGTATACTCCCGCATATGATCGGTGAAGCGCTTGAAGAGACAACACTTTCTGTTATACCTGATCTGAAAATTACACTTTTATATAATGATGAACCTGCTCACATGATGGATTCCGGATGGAAGAACCCATATCATGGCACAAAGGCTACAAGGGGTTATTTTCATTTCTGGCCGAAGTATATGGAAAAGGAGATGAAAGATCTCTCTGAAATTGAGTTCAGGGTGAAGTTCGAACATCCGAAGTTTGATCTCCGCACAGTGAAAGTGGCGGTAAAAGCAGGTATAAAAAATAACATTGGAACCACCTGCTCCATACCGCTTGTATTGATGAAACTTAAGGATGGAGTAACCGCGGATTTTCTTAAGGAGGATTAACCCTCTTCTTTAGCAGCGGTCCGCTTCTGCCGGAAAAATTTTTTCAGCAGTGCGGCGGACTCATCTTTTTTAATACCAAAAATGATTTCGGGTCTGTGATTCAGCACCCGGTTGCCGCAGATGTTGAGTACCGTGCCGCATGCTCCTGCTTTTATATCCTCTGCTCCGATGATTACACGCTCTATCCTCGCATGAACAATTGCTCCGGCGCACATGGCGCATGGTTCCTTTGTCACATAAAGATCACACCCGGTAAGCCGTTCATTGGCAAGGGCTTCACATGCTCCGCGTATTGCAATGATCTCTGCATGCATTGTGGGATCATTAAGTTCCCGGTTACGGTTAAATCCCTCTGAAATGATTTCCCCCAGGCGAACAACTACTGCACCGACCGGGATTTCATCAAGAGAAAAAGCCCTCTCCGCAAGGCGGAGAGCCCTCTCCATAAAAAAATCATCTGTCATTATTTAATTTTACCCGGGAAAAAGAGTATGTCCTCCAGCTTTCTTTTCGGCACATGGTGGTTGGCATTGTTGTCCCTGTAGTATTTTATGTTGTCGCCGTTGCTGATTTCATCAATAATAACATTTTCCTTCGGGAAGCCAAGGGCAATGACAAGTTCGATTGTATATTTAGCAGGTATGGACAGGTCAGAGGAGAGGGAGTCTCTGTTTACTGAACCTATAATGCATCCACCCATACCGTGAGAAGCGGCGCAGAGAAGGATTGTCTGGGCTGCAATACCGTGGTCCCATTTTACAACTTTTGAAATGTCTGTGTCATTAAGCATAATGATATAAGCTGCCGGCCGTTCACCTTTTTGCGGCCCGTCCCACTCTGTAAGGTAGCCTGCCCATTTCAGATGACTGAACACGTTTTCTCTTTCATCACCGTCAATAATAAGGTAGCGGAGAGGCTGAAGATTCTGTGCTGAGGGGATAAGCCTCGCGCAGTCAGCCATCTCTGTGAGAATTTCACGCGGGATTGTTTTATCTTCATAAAATCTTCTGTAGCTTCTGCTTTTTGTAACAAGTTCATGAAAATTCATTTCTAACCTCCTGAATGTTATTATTATGCAGATGTATTGCAACAGGGTCAATATTTTTTATTTATTGACTGTGTTAAGATCTTATCAGTATACTTAAATTATCGGATCTGTTTATTTTTTACCGTCATTGTGAGGAACGATACTGGCGCGGCAATCTGTTCTGAGAATTATTTGATTATAGCATTTTACGATTTATTAGCACATAATTTGTCATTGCGGCATTCTCTCATTACTCCTGCCGGAATGACATTCCCTTAATTATTTCGTAATTTGCTTTACTGCAAAAGGTTTAACTTTTCCACAATCAGATAACGTCACTCCCTGGCGGTAGTTCTAAATGACATATTGAAGCTTGCAACAATTTGAAAATCAACCGGCGGTTATATAATGATATTTAAAAAAACCGGAATTATTCCGTTTATATCAGCTCTTTTAATTCTTACATCCGCAGCGGCATTTGCTGCTGATGATTCTCTGAAAATATATAATCTTACGGGTGAGATTACCGCTGTCCAGGGGGAGAGCGCTGTTTTTTTTGTCGGGATCGATATTCCTGAAGGATATTACATTTACGCGAATCCCAAGGGGCCGGGTACAGGTATGGCAACGGAGATTCGTCCGGCTTTCCCGTTTAAATCCGATTTCAGGGAAGTGAGATACAGCAGAGGCGATGAGTACAGGGCTGAGGGTGATACAGCTGATGTTTATATTTATAAGAAAAAGACAAAGGCCGGCATAAGCTTTCTCCCTTCTGATAAAGTGAAGCCCGGAACTTACCAGATTAAGATAAAAGTTAAAGCTTTGCTCTGCGGATACGGTGCATGTATGCCGTCAGAAGAGACTCTTGTTCTCCCTGTGAAAATATCTGCAAAGGGTGCGGCTGTTGCATCACAGGAACCGGCCATGAAGGAGTTTCTCTCTATGCCTGAGGGGAGTCCGGTATTTGAAACCACTGACGCGAAGAAGATCGTTGAGAGCGGCAAGATGGTAGCCCTTATCAAAAGCCTCAGGTTCTATCCGGTCTGCCCTGAGCGTGGTATATCCGGGTTAATTGAAGCAATACTCCTTGGTATCCTTGCCGGATTTATTCTTAATTTTATGCCATGCGTACTCCCTGTGGTGAGCCTTAAGATCCTCTCTTTCATGGAGAATGCACATAAGAGCAGAAGGGTTATGCTTATACAGGGGCTCCTTTTTTCAGCGGGAATTATTACAAGCTTTCTTGTGCTGGCAACACTGGCAGCCTTCTGGGGTTACAAGTGGGGTGAGCTTTTTCAGAACAGGGGTTTCATAATTATAATGACAGCGTTTGTTTTTGCCATGGCGCTCTCCATGTTTAATGTCTTTATCATAAATACCCCGGCATTTACAGGGAAGCTTGTTTCTAAAAGAAGAAATATTTATCCCGATGCTTTCATCAAGGGGGGAGTTGCAACTCTGTTGGCCACACCATGCAGCGGGCCTCTCCTGGGAGGAATACTTGCCTGGGTTCTGCAGAGGCCTCCGGTTGAAATCTTCGCGGTGTTTTTTTCAATAGGTGTTGGCATGGCGCTCCCTTACATAATACTGACAGCACGGCCTGCGCTTATTAAATATATACCAAAACCAGGTGAGTGGACTGAGGTTTTCGAGGAGGTTATGGGTTTTCTCCTTATGCTCACAGCTCTTTATCTTGTCTGGGTCTCTGACCTGTCATTCAGGATGAATCTTGTGTTTTTTCTCTTTTTTGTGGCGCTGGGATTCTGGCAGTACGGAAGGTTCGGGAGTCTTGACAGGGGGCGTATATCACGGGTTATATCCGAGGTTATGCTTGTTGTAATTCTTGCGGGGGGGTATTTTGTCTCTTTCCATTTTATGGAAAAGAAAGCTGATGCAGCCGTAAAAGCGCCATTTTCAATGGAGCGGGTTCTGGCAAACAGGGACAGAGGTGTAATATCTGTTATTGATTTTACTGCTGACTGGTGTCCTAACTGCAAGCTTGTTGAAAAAACTGTTCTTGAAGATGAAAGAATTCTTCGACTATTCTCAAGAGAAGATATAGATTTTATGGTAGCAGATATTACAGTGGCCAATCCTGAGGCAGAGGCGCTTATGCACAATATGGGGAGCAGTTCGATTCCATACCTTGCAATAATTCCTCCGGCCGGGGGATTTCAGACTCCTGCATGCGTAAGAGATATCTATTCTGTAAGAAATGTGATTGAAGGGATTACTTACGCTGAAAAGTTTATTAGGAAAAAGAAAGGTAAATAATGCTTAAAGAGCGACTTAATATTTTTGATGAACTGAGCAACCTTAAAGCCTTTTTTATAGATATGGACGGTGTAATTAATAAGGGTTTTACACTGATTCCGGGAGCGAAAGAATTTGTTGATAAGCTTATAAAAAGAAAACACAGGTTCCTTTTTTTAACCAACAACTCATATTTTACAGCAGGAGAATTGAGAAATAAGCTGGCTGAGATGGGAATTGAAGTAGATGCGGAAAATTTTTATACCTCAGCAATGGCAACCGCCAGTTTTATAAAACACCAGATGTCTAATGCAACAGCCTATGTCATAGGTGGGAGGGGGCTTAAGTGCGAACTGGAGAAAGTGGGTGTCAGGCTTACAACAAAGAATCCGGACTATGTAATCGTCGGTGAAACTGAGGAATACGATTATGGCCGCATAACAGAGGCAACGCTCCTTATTGAAGAGGGGGCGAAGTTCCTTGCAACTAATCCGGACATCACAGGGCCCACGCCAAGGGGGCCTGTACCGGCGTGCGGGGCCCTTGTTGCGCCAATTGAGAGAGTAACAGGGGTTACACCATATTTTCTCGGGAAACCCAACCCTGTAATGATGTACTGGGCGCGTAAAAAGCTTAAAGTCCACACACGGAACTCCTTTATGATAGGGGACAGGATGGATACGGATATTGTGGGCGGCCTTGAGGCTGGGATGACCTGCTGCCTTGTTATGTCCGGAGTAACCTCTCCTGAGCATTTAAGAAGATCTCCCTACCAGCCTGATTATATTTTTCAGTCCATCGCTGATATTGACCCTGACACAATCCTTTCGAAATGGGACAGAAACAGGAAGTGATTCCTTCTCTTTACTGTATTAAATCTTGACTAAAATCTGAATAAATTTATTCTCGTCTCCCAGGGATATATCTATGAACAGTGATATTTTTAGCAGCCTCTTTGAGGTAATTGAGGAGAGAAAGAAGAGCTCTCCTGAAACGTCCTATGTTGCGAAGCTTATGCATAAAGGGACAGAGAAGATTAACAGCAAAATTTCCGAAGAGGCCGGTGAAGTCTGTGAGGCGGCTCTTGAAGAGGATAAGGATCATCTCGTTTACGAGATATGCGACCTTCTGTTTCATACACTTGTACTTGCATCTTACAAAGAAATCAAACTTGATGATATACGCACCGAGCTTGAAAGAAGGTTCGGCACCAGCGGGCTTGTAGAAAAAGCGGGGAGAACACAGAATGAATCTAAGTGAAACAAGCAGAATAAAATTCGCCATACCCTCAAAAGGGAGACTCATGGAGCCCACAATTGAACTCCTTAAAAAAGCCGGTTTTAAATTCCGGGCCCAGGGGAGAAACCTCTACGCAACATGCACCAATTATGATATAGTCTTTATTTTTATAAGAGCGGATGACATCCCTGTGCTTGTGCAGACTGGAGTGGTTGACCTGGGGATAACAGGGAGCGATCTCATTGCCGAGAGACGTGCCACTGATGTAGCACAGCTCCTTTCTCTGGGATACGGCCAGTGCAGGCTCTGTGTAGCGATTAAGGATGAGTGGACGGACAGCTCTCTTGAATCATTGAAAGGGATGAATATTGCGACATCTTTCCCTGTTATGACGCACGATTATTTTAAGAGGAGCGGAGTTGATGTACACTGTATCGAGATGAACGGATCTGTTGAGATTATGATTGCCCTGAATCTTGCCCACGCCATTGTTGATATAGTTGAAACAGGGGACAGTCTCCGGGACAATAACCTTAAGGTCTTCAGCGAGATCGGGTCGTATGAAACAACTCTTATCTCTTCTAAAAAAATGGAGAATGACGAAAGAGTGGTGCGCATAAGAAGGCGCATTGAAGGGGTGCTTGTGGCAAATCAGTACAGCATGCTTGAATATAATATCCATGAAAAGATGCTGAAAGAGGCTGAAAAGATTACCCCCGGGTTTGAATCCCCCACAATTTCAAAACTTGACCTGAAAGAGTGGTTTTCCATTAAGGTTATGGTGAAAAAGTCAGAAGTTGTGCAGGTCATGGACAGGCTTGAGGCAATCGGTGCCAATGCCATAATTGAAACTGAGATTGTGAACTGCCGGCTTTAACAGCAAGGGGCTGCGGTCCCCCTGCTGTATGAATTTTGCCATTAGTTTTAATTTTTACATTAAAAATTAAAACTAATACTAATACTTAATTATTGGAATCTCCCGCGCGACTGCTGCTCCATTTAACCTCTGTTTTGCGATTAATATTGACAATTCCGCATAGTTGAATAGATTAGCATAAGTGTGCTATTTTTTATTTTTAAGGACTGTGATGGCGCTTTTCAGAATCATATTTTTTCTTCTCCTTTTTTCACCTGCAATGATCTTCCTTTCCGGATGCTATGATGACAGGTTCCTTGAGGCAATGAATGAAGAGGTGGATTTTATTGCGCCTTTTGATGTTGTGCTGAGTGATGATGATGCTGCGTTGAGAACAACATATTTTCAGATACCAGATATTAATACAACAGGAAATTATACGGTCAATCCGGAATCGGTATCTGGTGTAACAACACATGGAATCGCCGCTGATGGTGAAGATAATGTCGTACTGGATAATACAACTGGGCTTATGTGGATGAGATGTACCGCAATTGATAAAGATAATGCTGATACTACAGATGACTGCTCGAGTCCTCATGCTCCTGTGGAATGGATTTATGCCGCTGAGTTTTGCAAAAAAACTATGAATGGTATAGATTCAAGCGGTAATGATACACTTCCACATTATGCGGGTTTTAATAATTGGAGATTGCCGCGTATTTCAGAATTAATGAGTATTATTAATTTTAATAATTCTGATCCAGCAATTGATATAACTGCTTTTCCAAATACAATAAACTTGACCGATGGTGGTTACTGGACTTTTACTTCAAAATTATTTATTGGCGATTATTATGAGACAATAGACCACGGATGGATTGTTTATTTAAAAACGTCTAATGCACAAGCTACTTCATTTACTAATATTGTAGATTTCAGACGTAAGCATAAAGCGGATCTTACTTATGAAAAACAATACGTAAGATGTGTACGGGGTGGTATAGAGGATCCGATTTGAAAAAGTTAATAGTTTTTTTGATGATTATAACGGCAGTTCCTCTTCTTGGTGAAAAAATATATAGAGTTTTATCTAGAGGTGCAATCCTTGATAAAAGTACAGGGTTAGTATGGACAAGATGTCCTTTATCTACTGATAATAAACCGATTTATGATTTTAATTGTAAAGGAACAAAAAAAATTTATACATGGGCAGATGCAAAAAATGTATGCGAAGGTCTTGTTTATGAGGGACGATCGGACTGGAGGCTCCCGACAATAAGGGAGCTTCAAAGTATTGTTTTTTTTCATCACAACCCTACAACAACCAGCAATTTCAGTCAGGTAGTTGAACAGGTTTTCCCTAATGCTGTTACACCGTCAGATATAAGTAATGATTACTCTGCTTTCTGGGGTGTTTACTGTTTTGCTGATTCATGTTATCAGCATTACTGGAGTTCAACAAACCGCGCGGGATTTACGGATTTGATCTGGGCTATTAATTTTCATACCGGGGTAGTTCAATGGGATAGTTATTACCAGAAGGATTGGGGTGGTAATGATATGCTGGATAAACCGAAAAGAAAATCCGTCCGCTGTGTAGCCGGACCCTGACACCTGCCGATAATATCAGTATGAAAATACTGAATAAAAATTTAATTTTTCCAATAATTCTCTTCCTCATAATAATTTCCGGGTGTCTAACCGGACCTTCTGTAATTGAGCATGGAATTTTTGCACCTTCAAGGCATGAATATGTGCTTGGACAGGATGGTGTCTGTTCCATACAGTTTGATGATACTCTGACACTCTGGACTTTTGCTGACACAATTCTCGGTAAATGGAAAACAGGAAATGGCCCTGTTTCATCCCTTGAAAATGACACTGTGACAGAGGGGATGATCTCCAACTCCCTTGCGTGGAGTGAAAAGATAACACCGGCAAATTTTAAAAATATTAAATTCTCATACTTAACAGAAGATGGCAGGCCAACGCAGTTTATAAAAAACAGAAGCGGTGAAGACCCGCTTTATCACAGGTTCTGGGCCCTTGACGGAGTGAGAATAGGAAACAGAGTTTATGTTTATTATCTTCATATATTTGTACCGGATCACAGCAGGTTTCTTGATTTTAAAGTGTTATATTCGGGGCTTGCGGTCTGGTACATCCCGGAAGAGTGGAAGCCTGGAGATCCGGTGAGGTTCAAACGTTTAGGGCCTCTGTTTCAGGGGGAGTACCCTGCTTACGGGGCTTCGGTGATGATGAAAGACGGTTATGTCTACCTTGCTGGACATTTTAAAAAGGGTGACAGGTTTCCCCTCTCTTTTGCAAAGGTTCAGGCGGATAAGATAGAGGATGTCAGCGAGTATGAATTTCTCACAGAGCATGGAAACTGGGGGAAGGATATTAATAAAGCAGGTGAATTTTTCGGGGATATTTCCGGGGAGTGTTCTGTTTCATATAACAGCAGTTTGAAGAAGTATGTATTAATATACTCAAGGATTTTTACGGGTGAAATTGCAGCAGTAACATTTACAGATTTTAACAGGCTGAATGAGGCGAAGCAGGCTACAGTTTATAAACCGGATAAAAAAGAGGGTGCGCCCATGTGGCCCTATTCAGGTAAGGAGATTTTTTCCGGGGATGGAAGAATTTTTATAATATATATAGATCCTCTTATATATCAGCCTATGCTGATAGAGTTGAAACTTTAATCTATATCGACCACAATCATAGTGGCATCATCCTCCAGACCTCCGCTGTTAAAGCTGCCGGACCAGTTATATAGATTCATGAATGTCTCGTCAATAAGGCGTGCGGGGGGCTTCCCGGAATTTTCAGTTATCATCTCTACAAAACGATCTTCACCAAGCAGTTCGCCGGTTTTATCCCTCTCCTCAATAAGTCCGTCAGTATATAGAATGAGCCTGTCTCCGTTCTTGAGATTTACAGCCTGGTTGCGGTAATTCTCCTCCCTGTTAATGCCTATGAGGCGGCCTCTGATTGTATGTTCTGAAATCTCCCCGCTGTGTCTGTTCTGAATGTAAATCGGCCAGTGTGCAGCATTTGAAAACAGAGCTTTCATTTCTTTTGTATCAATAAAAATATAAAATGCAGTGATGAACCTTCCATATATATGCTCAAACAATGATGAATTGATCTTTGAAAGGAGAGCTGCCGGGTCATCAATTCTGTCGTGTGACATGTAGAAAGCAATTTTAACCATGGAGCTGATGAGTGCAGCCGCGACGCCGTGTCCTGTGACATCAGCAATTAGTATCCCTATACGGTGTTCATCTATCTGGAGAAAATCATAAAAATCCCCGCCCACTTCCATCATCGGTTCATATTTAGCTTTGATTGAAAGGCAGTTCATCTGCGGCAGTGTGCCCGGTAGAATTGAAAGCTGAATGTTTCTGGCTATTTCGAGCTCCTGTTTCACAGCTATAAACTTTTTCTGTTCTTCAGCAGCCTTTTTTAGAGAGATATAGTTTTTCACACGGGCGAGAAGTTCCTCTTTGTCAAAGGGCTTGGTGATGTAGTCATTTGCTCCCATTGTTAAACCGGCAATAATATCCTCCTTTGTATTTTTGGCTGTAAGGAGAACAACCGGGAGTTCATGGGCGCTGTATTTTTCTCTGATTTTTTTGCAGACGTCGAAGCCGGAGATTACAGGCATCATTACATCAAGGAGTACCAGGTCGAACTCTGCACCTGATTCAATTGCTGAGATTGCCTCTTCACCGTTTGTGAGAAATTGAACAGAGTATTTTTCTTTTGTCAGCTGATTGATAAGTATCTGGAGGTTGACAGGTTCATCGTCAACCACAAGTATTCTTGATCCGGAAAATTCAATCCCGGTATCTGAACTGACAAGAGGGAGCTCTTTTGAAAAACGGTTTATTGAGTCCTCAGCAGATATTTTATATGTTGCAGCGCCGGATTTTTCACCTTCGTGTAAAGTAATAAAAAATGTTGAACCTTTACCAGGTTCTGATTCAACACGGATTTCGCCTCCGTGAAGAGACACAAGATCTCTTGTTATAGCAAGCCCCAGGCCCGTGCCTCCATACTTTCTTGATATTGATCCGTCAGACTGCACAAATGATTCAAAGATGGCTTCATGCATATCTTCAGGTATACCTATTCCGGTATCAGTTACACTTATTGTTATAAGGTTGCCGGGGCCTGCTTCTGAATTAATTGTTATGGTCCCGTTTTCTGTAAATTTGATCGCGTTCCCGATTATATTGATAAGTATCTGTTCAATTCTGTTTTCGTCCCCTTTGACAAATCTCGCAGGGTCCTCAATTTCATTGAGTATTTTTACATTTTTTCCTGACAGGAGCGGCGAGAGTATGGTTAAAACAGCGTCTATCATTGACCTGATGTCGATATTTTTTATGTCAAGGATGATGTCACTGTTTTTAAGGCGTGCAAAATCGAGTATATCATTCACAAGGTTCGCGAGGCGTTTACTGCTTTTTGCTATCATTGAAAGTATATTTCGTGAATTGTCATTCAGAGTTCCGCAGGTACCGTCAAGGAGAGATTCAGTGAGCCCGATTATACCGTGGATAGGTGTTTTCAGTTCGTGAGATGTGTTTGCCAAGAATTCATCCTTAAGTTTGTCCATTGTCTGAAGTTCAATGTTGGCTCTTTCCAGTTCACTGATCTTCTGTTCGATCATTGATGCCATACTGTTGAATGTGTCAGCAAGCGTCCCGATCTCATCCCTGGAGGTGATTGTAAGATCCCTGCTGTAATCCCCGGATTCAATTTTTTTTGCTCTTTCGGTCAGATGGAGAATCGGTGATGAAATATATCCTCCAAGAATAAAAGCCACTGCAAGCACAAGAAAAAGCAGAAAGCCTGATGCGCTGAACATGTAATACTTAAGTCGTGCTATATCAGCAAGAGCTATATCTTTGCTTATGAGAATCCGTACAAAGCAGAATGGGGGGCTGCCGGGAAGGCTGCCGCTTTTCACAAATTCATAATACGCCTGGTCATGTGAAAATTCCCTGAAACTCCCGTCATAATAAAGGGTGTTCTTTATTTTTTCACTGTCCGGTTTGCCGGAATAGAGTGTTGAAATGTTATCAGATGGAACAATGGCAAGTGATGAAATAATTGTTCCGTTTTTTTTCTCATTTGAAGAGAGAAGAACAGCGTCAGCATAAACAAGTCCGTGGTTTTTAAGGGGTTCAAAAATTGATATCATATCCTTGATGTCAACACCGGCTGCCTGAATATCCCCGCCGTTCATCATGAGACTGTTGACAACTGCCTTGGATAGAATGCCGGCATAAATTTTCGACTGGTTCTGAAGAAAAATAATTGCTCCCCTTTCCATATTATTAATAAGCAGAGAGGATAAAGGTATGATTGCAAGAGAGGTAAAGAGTATAAATACCATTATCAGTTTTTTCTTTATGCTCATAATCATTCACTCTGCAGGGATTCAATCGCCCTGTTCCTTTTTACCGCCCTGGGGAGGTAGATATTCGCGTTTTTGTTTTCCGGGTCAACAAGCAGTATCTTTTCCATCATAATTATACAATCTTTATACTGCCTGTTGTCGTAGAGATTAATTCCCTCTTTCTCCCATGCCGTAATGTTTGACATGAGAATCTTCCTCTGCTGAATCAGTTTAAGCTCACAGTCTTTTATGTATGGAGAGCAGCTTGCAAGGTATGGAATAGCTTTGAGACTGTTCTTCTGAGCCAGATATAGTTCAGCTGTTTTCCGGTTGTCCTCTATCTCCGCAACTCTCTGCAGATAATAATCAAGACCCGGGTATTCGCTGTCCATCTGGTGGAGGTCTGAAAATAATTTTTTAGCTTCGTTAAAATTTTTATTCCTGAATTCGTTGATTCCCTTATCAAAGAGGGCGATCTTTTTGTCCGCGTTAAGTCTGCTTTCAATATCCTCCCTGTAGTCACCGAAGTTATATGTAATGCCCCCCCTCAGTTCCGCTGTATTGAATTTTTCCGAAGAAATTTCAGACTTTCTGTACTCGGCATTAATAAAAAGGCCCACACCGCGACCAAGATATGTCATGCCGCCGATAAAAACGGAATATCCGGGTTTAAATGTTGTTTCATGTCTCTCGGTATTTTCAGTATCAAGCATTGAATATATTCCCCGCAGGGTGATCCCTGTATTAATGAATATATATGACATCAGGGGATAAGCAAACATTCCGCCGGCATATATGTCATACATCTGCAAAATTGAATCGCTGTTAACCAGCATTTCGTAAGATGAAAAAGAGAGGCCCCCTAAAAAATATGTGTTGCTATTCATAAACGGGAGATTGTAGAATGCGCCAATTCCATAGGTCATGCCATCCTGAAGGTAGTCTTCATANNNNCCCGCTGAAGCAGTGATGGTTATTTCTTTATAATAGTTTTCAGCTGACATGGAATCATCTGCCGTTATTAGAAATACAATTAAAACTGTTAACAGTTTATATAATCTGGGCATATATATTAAATTACCGGATTTTCCCGTGTATTAAATGAGGCTCTTATTTATGAAAATCAAGGGCGCTTTATTTTTCAAGAAAAAAAGCCTGTGAGTGCTTCCCGGAAAGATAAAGTTTACAAAAATATTCTGTTTATCAGGAAAAGAGTATAAATGCAGAAAATAAGACTCTTTATCGTCATATTATTAATAGCCTGTTTTCAGGCCGTGGTCTTTGCTGCGGATGGGGAACTTTCTGAAGTTGCTGTATTTCCGGTTTTTACAGGGGATATGCAGCATGATGAGATTTTAAAAACATGCGGGTTTATGGCAGGTGAAGCTTTTACAGCTTCGAAAAGATTTTATCCTCTGCCGCATAACAGAGTGGAAGAGGCGCTTCGAAAGAGTGACGGGAAGGACAGAGCTGAGCTTTATAGAAAAGCATCATCAGCAGCGGGGGCTGAACTGTTGTGTGTGCTTGAACTTTCTGTAGAAAACGGGTTACTCAGGCTTTCTATTAATCTGGAGCCTCTTGACGGAGTATACGACTCTGTAAAATACAATAAAACGGTTTTCGCAAGAATTCCGGCAAATCTTGCAGCTAAATGCGCTCGTGAAATTGCTCTTCATGTAAGCAGAGAAAAACTGAAATGCAGGGTTGCGGATAATATTGATGGCGTTGTAAAACTTACTGCCGGCCAGTGGCATGGACTTGCCGCAGGTAGATACCGTACTTCTGCAGGTTATGCGGAGATCACAATGGCGGACAGATTTTTTTCTGCGGCGAAAATCGGGTCAACTGATAAGGGTGATTTAATTGAAATTGAGATTTATGCTGATACGGAAAGATTTATAAAAAAGCTGAATCGGGAGATTGATGAAAATAGTGCCCGCTTTTACGGAACAGATGCCGCTCTCAATAAAAGGAGAGGGGGTGCAAAGGAGTCTATTATCGGCACCTGCGTAATTAACCA
>DINC01000389.1:16545-18419 GCA_002425885.1 Spirochaetia bacterium UBA5550
CAGGGTGCAAGTTTCTGCCTGCCCGGTTACGGTTCATTTCTTTCAGTGGAGTATATGGGTATTGAAAAGGGTGAACCTGACATGTATGGAGTCTTCGCAACGGGCGGCATCACTGCGCTGCACCTTGCTCTCCCTTCCATGATGAATAATTTCGATATTAATTTTTTTCCATGGATAATGGATGATGAGAAGGAGAGGCGTGATCAGAGGCTTCAGTATTTTCTCTGGGGGACGCTCCCTCTTACGTTTTCGGTTTCATTTTATAATCAGCTTGCTTATCAGTATCACAGGAAGTCGCTCCTCCCTCCGTTATTCGAGGATCCTGATGCAACCGCTGCTGCTGTTTCAGTTTTTGTCCCTGGCGGAGGGATGTTCTACAAGGGGCGCAGGTTTGAGGGGTGGTGCTTCTATCTTTCGGAGATGACGCTTGCAGGGTATTCTGTTTATCAGTGGGATAAAACTTCAGGGAAGGCTGCCGCAGGGGGGCTGCTGCTGCTGAAAGCTGTTGAGGTCGCGGTATCTTATGCTGCTTCGCCGTCATACAGGGTTCATAGAACTGAAGTCAGTTCCGGAGATAATTATCCCGATTTTTCTGTGGGAATCAATACGGGGATAAGCGGTTCAGATGAGGTAACCCTTTCAGTGTCTATCCCATTTTAGCCCTGTTCCCGGAAAAGAAAAAGACTGCCAGGAATGCGATGTATGAAATAATCGCAGGGACTGTAAGCACAGGATAAAATTTTGCCAGCGGAGCCAGCACAAGAATAACTCCCCAGTGGAAATATATCGCTTTTCTTGTGTTTAGCGCGATGGGGAAATCCTCCCATCTTGTTATCACCATCATCCCTGTGAGATTCCATCCGTATAACGAATAGAATGCGTGCATCCGTAAAACAAGCTTTCCGTAAAATTCATCATACATGAAATGTTTCATCAGGATATAGAGAATACCTGTTACAGCAGTTGCCATGAGAAAATATATCCCTGACACCAGAAAATATTTCTGCTGGATGCTCCTGCCGTACCGGAAGAAAACCATGAAAATCGCAGCAACAGTAAAACAGAGAGTAAAGGAGATGAAAACCTCCCCCGTAAATGATTTCATGATTATGAAAATGAAGAAGATTATTACCCCTCCGCATATAAGTCAGAAAAAAGCGTGTTCCGCAGCAGGGAGCCATTTGACTCCGTCACTTTCAATAATTCCGAATATTATGGACATGGTGATAAGGGAAACCGGAAATGAAAAACCGAGGAAGAAAACATCAAGTGTAAGCTTTTCAAAATAAAAAAGTTTAAGATATACATCGTTTATGATTACAAATGATGACATCAGAAGAGCTATCACAAGGCACAGCAGTGACGCATGATGGAATTTTGCTGAAGCCGGATCATTTATTCTGAAAAACATCCACGGGAAAAATGAAAATCTCTGTCTCCTGTATGTTTCAGCAATAACTGCAAGAATAACACCGCAGATTGCTGCAAACAAATAAAGTTTAAAAAACGCAAGAACAGCAAATATTATGCTTATCAAAAAAAACATGATTATACGTATGTCCGTTTTTTTCTTTGCCGCTGTAAGGTAAAGTATTGTAAACCCGCCGCTTGTGAGGTTAAAAAGAAATATATGGAGACGCTCAAAATTCATGGGGAACAGGTGATCAAGATATCCGAATACAAATGCTGCGGACATTGTTATAAAAAGAGGGAGCATCATGAACTGGTGTCTGTTTAAAAACATTATTATTTTTTCCGTTGAATTTTAATTCATTTGTACTGTCTGTATTAATATATTAACGGGACAAATAAAACGCAAGGAAATAATTATTGTCCGGATACAGCAAGGGTTACATACAGCAAGGGGTTGCAAC
>DINC01000308.1:0-8146 GCA_002425885.1 Spirochaetia bacterium UBA5550
TTGATTACAGCTGATGTAAGAATTACATTTTCGATAGAATAAATTCCCCCTTTTACACCCTGCTTTAAAATATCGATAAATATCTGTTCTGTAAATAGTTCACTTTCAATTGTGAGTTTACGTTCATCTTTGGGAAGATTTCTTGTCTCCATATATAGAAAGTAGAACCATTGATGCATCAGTTCACTGAGATAGAGATGTATTGAAATAGCTTTTCTCAGTTTAGCATCGGGATCTTTTTCGTCCTGTATTCTGTTTACAAGTGCCATGGTAATCATGTTCATGCCGTGGTTATGGATAATCCTGAATAGCTCATCCTTGCTTGTGAAGTAGGTATAAAGAGCTCCCATACTAAGACCGGATTCTCTGCTGAGCTCTCTGAGTGTCATTGCCTGGAAGCCTTTATCATTGCTGATCTTCAGAGTTGTTTCAAGAATTGCAGCAAGGTTTTTTACTGCCACGGCCTCTTTTTTTATATTAATTGTTTCACGATTTTTTAAATAATATTCACGGCAGATATCATCCACCGTGATATTGAATTCTCTGCTGAATTTTTCGAAACTTAATTCCATTTATTTTCCTTGAATAATTAAAATAGTTCACCCCCCGCAACCCCGGAAGGGGGTACGGCATTTTTGAAGTCCCCCTCCGGGGGATTTAGGGGGCTTGTTACTTATATCTCTCCAGCATTCTCCTCGCAAGTGATGACTTATGCACTTCATCCGCTCCGTCATAAATCCTTGCGGCGCGTTCATGTCTGTAGAAGTATGCAAGAATTGTGTCATCAGTCATCCCAAGGCCGCCATGTACCTGGAGTGCCCTGTCAATCACTCTCTGCATTGTATTTGCAACACCGAATTTAATCATTGCAACATCGTCTCTTGCCTCTTTCGGTCCCACTGTGTCAATTCTCCATGCGGCATAGAGTGTCATAAGCCGTGCCTGCTGGATTTCTGCTGCTGAATCAGCAATCCATTCCTGTACTATCTGTTTTGACGCAAGGGTTTTCCCGTCAGGGGATATCTTTCTGCTATTGGCCCTTCGGCAGAGCAGGTCAAATGATCTGCTGCATATACCGAGCCATCTCATGCAGTGGTGAATCCTTCCAGGCCCGAGCCTGTCCTGTGCAAGAACAAATCCCATACCCTCTTTGCCCAGGAGATTTTTCTGCGGCACCCTGCATGACTGAAGAAGAACTTCTCCGTGGCTTGCATAATCGCTTCCGCTATGTCCCATAACAGGAATATTCCGCACAAGGTTGAATCCGGGATTATCAGTAGGTACAATGATCATACTGGCCTGAAGGTGCGGAGGCGCCGAAGGATCAGTGACTGCCATAACTATGCAGAACTTGGAGCCGTCTGCACCTGATGTGTACCATTTATGTCCGTTTATAATATAATCGCTTCCATCTTTCACCGCTGTTGTTTCCATCATGATCGGGTTGGAGCCAGGCATGTCAACTTCGGTCATTCCAAAGCAGCTTCGTATGTCGCCACGGCAAAGGGGAGCAAGATATTCTGCTTTCTGTTCCTCAGTTCCATGAAGATGCAGTATTTCAATATTCCCGGCATCAGGAGCCTGGCAGCCGAATACATAGTGGCCTGTGGGAGTGCGGCCCAGTGCCTCAGAAACAAGTCCGTGTTCAACCATGGATAAACCCATGCCGCCAAGTTCAACAGGATGGTTCGGGCCCCATAACTCCATCTTCTTTACCATTGCCCGTTTTTCATTGAGCAGAGGGAGAAGATCCCTGAACTCAGCTGTGAGATAATCATGCTCAAGGGGTATCAGTTCTTTATCTACGAACTCGTTAATCATCTCAAGGACTATCTTCATTTTGTCAGATACTGTAAAATCCATTCGTTTTCTCCTGCCGGTTATTTTGTTTTACCTGTAAGTAATAATATTTTTATCTTCAGATTCCTCAAGGTGAGGGTATTCATTGAATGATGAAATCATGAACCTCTCCTGACTGTACCTGAACCTTGTTATTGACGTATTAACGATCATATCCCTTATATCCATTGACTTCTGCGGAGTGAGATTAAGGACACTCTGCACCACTACGGAGATAGGTCCGCCCGAAGTAAAGACAGCAACGTTTTTCCCTCCGGTATGTGTATTCATTATACCGTTGACAGCACTGTTTACACCCTTGGTAAATTCGTCCCAGGTAACCACGCCTTTCATGTCGTATTTACCGGATGCCCACATGGACATTACCGCTTCAAATATTCTCTGAAATGAACCGCGGTCTTTAAGTAGATTATCCGAATCAAACCTGTAGCGGGGCTGTTCAGTTAGAAGTACGGGGAGCAGAATTTTGAGTACTCCCTCTCCGTCGAATTCATTAAATCTTTTATCATGTATAATTTCAGGAGCAGGGTAGTCTGTTTCAGCACAGCAGGGATAGTATTCGGCTGCTGTTTTTACCTGTCTTTCAATTGTACCGCAATAGATTGCGTCAAAATGCAGGTTAATTCTATTCAGGTAATTACCTAATATCCGGGACTGTTTCAAGCCTGTCAATGAAAGCCTGTCGTAATTGTTCATTCCGAAAGAGGCCTGTCCATGTCGTATTAAATATAGGGTGCTCATCATCTTTACCTTGTTTTTCAAATATAACTTAAAGTCCCTGGAAGTCAATAAAAAAACGAGCGTTCGTTCTTTTTTTATTGACTTCAGAATAATTAAAGTTATTCTGATAACATGAAAATTCTGGTATGTATAAAACAGGTTCCTGATGTAGAGTCTAATCCTGAAATCAGAAGCGATTCTTTGTGGATAAACGAGGACAATATAGCTTTCAGAATGAACAGGTATGATGAATATGCCCTTGAAGAAGCGCTTTTAATTAAAGAAACTGTTCCTGGTACAGTTATTGATGTTATAACAGCGGGCCCTGAAAGAACTGCAACTGTGCTGACAAAAGGCCTTGAGAAGGGGGCTGATAATGCTGTGCTGATACTTTGTGAAAGATATCCGCTAAGTTCTTATGAAACAGCCCTCCTGATTTCAAATTATGCCTCTGATAAAAATTATGATATCATCTTCGCGGGCGTTATGTCAGAGGATGCGATGCAGTGCACAACCGGTCCAATGATTGCGTCATTTCTTTCTATGCCCTGTGTGGTTTCAGCAGTGAAAACATCTATCGATTATGAAGAAAAAAGAATAACTGTGGAGAGTGAACTTGAAGGGGGCATGATCGAAACAGTTACTCTTTCTATCCCCTGTCTCATTACTGTACAAACTGGATTAAATCAGCCCCGGTATCCTTCATTATCCGGTAAAATGAAAGCAAAGGGACTTAAGCCGGCCGTTATTTATGGTGAATGCCTGAAAGAAGGTTTTAATAAATCAGATTATAAACTGGAGTATCCTGATACTAATGTTAATGGAATAATAATCACCGGCACAACTGAAGAGAAGGCTGTTAAACTTATGGAGATTCTTCACGAGCGGGGGCTTCTGTTATGAACAGCTCCGGCAGATATAAGGTCATTGCAGTGATTGATACTATTGAAGATAAAATTCTGCATCAGAGTTTTGAACTTGTAGCTTTCATTAAACAGATTTTTCCGGATGCGGCATCCGGCGTACTTCTGGTAATTACAGGAAGAAATATAATTGAAGAATGCGGGATGCTTGCGGATAAATCCGGATTTGATATTGCAGCAGTTGAACATAACGATTTTTACTATCCGAATCCGGCTCTTCTTGTTAAAATTCTTCATATTCTGCAGAAGAAATATAACCCGGAAATTTTCTGCTTAACCAACACAATCAGAAACTGTTCTGTGGTATCCGCTTTTTCTGCGGAATGCGGATTTCATTGTATTACAGGTATTGAATCAGTTTCAGAAACAGATAAAGGTTTGATGCTTCAGAGAAGTATTTTTAATGGTAAACTGAAAGAAAAAGTTATAGTTTCAGTGCAGAAGCTTGCTGTTACAGTTAATCCTGGTGCTTTTCAATTAAAACAGGATGATACAGAGATTAAAAGTGAAGCGTTTATCGAAAAGATAGAAATCGATGAAGGGGTATCCGGATATAAACCGGTTTCACTAAATGAAAACTCTGACATGGAATCCTCCCTTGAAGATGCTGATGTAATAATTGCCGCAGGCAGAGGTATCGGAAAACCTGAAAATCTGGAGATGGTCAGAGATGTTGCCCGGATGTTTGATAATGCTGCAATAGGAGCCTCCCGCCCGGTCTGTGACAACAGATGGCTTCCTTACAGGCATCAGGTGGGTGTTACAGGAAAGACAGTATCCCCTAAACTTTATATGGCCCTCGGTATATCGGGATCTCAGCAGCATATAGCAGGTATGAAAAATTCACAGTGTATTGCAGCAGTTAATACAGATCCCCATGCAGCGATCTTCTCTGTTGCGGATTATATTATTATTGAGGATGTTAACGTATTTCTTCCTGTTTTTATGAAGATTTATAATAAAAGAAAATGGTGAGTTCATATATCAATTTTCACACCGGCAAGATGGTATTCCCTGTTCAGATCATATTCCCGGTTTCCTGAATCTCTATGTATGTATTGATAAAATAGTATAAATACCAGATTACTGTTAATACGAATTCCGGATTCCGCCTTAATCTCTTTATAAGATTTATTGCTCTCCGGAATAACACCTCTCTCAATCTTCCCTGCAAGTGAGATATATGTTACTGAGGATTTGCAGTTGAAGATATCTTCTCTCATAATACCTTCAAAAATCCAGGATTTATCTTCGGTTGTGTTATCCGGAATCCACCCCGCAAAAAATTCCACTTCAGTATTAAGCAGTAATGTAAAAGCACCGGTTAAATGATGGCACACCCGGCTGTTCACATATCCCGGTTTAAGTCCTGTTGTGCGTAACCTTATCCCCCCTGTGTGATAATTGTATCCACCTGCATTGACAGTATTCCCTTCTCCGAAACCGCTGTATCTGTAGAGCGGTTCCAGAAGAAATATTTTTTTCAGTTTTATCGACAGGCCTGCTTCATTATAGTAATCTATATATCTCGGATATAGCCCGGAGTTTTCTCTGGGGGATGCATGGACAAGTGAACTGTTCCAGAAAAGAGAAAGTTTTTTTATTTGAAAAAGATTAAGTGCTGTAAGGATATCGCTTCTGTAGTTTTTCTTTGTATCATCAATATATTTGCTGTAGGAACCCTGAAGATGCAGTTCAGGTGAAAGAAGGAGCAGGCATAATCTNNCGGGAGTATATGTCTGAACAGATTCAGTTCTATCCTCTGACAGAGCTGCTTCAATTTTTACGCCTGCGCTGATCGTGCTCCTCTTTTTTGTTACAGAAATATCTCTGTCTGTAATATAAGCGTATTCTGCATAAGGAATTATATCAGTTCTGCCGTCAGCGAATCGTAGACCGAATTCCGCAGCACGGTTCCATTTAGTTTTATCAGATATGAACAATTCGCTTTTCCCGGTAATATACGGTATTATTTCAGGAGTGAGATAGTAATCATATCTTACTATGAAATCAGCAATGTAATCATAAGAGTAGTATTCTGTGTATAGCGGTTTTCTTACTGCTGCTGAAAAGTTTATGTAATCATCAGCGGTTAGGAAGTGTAAACCGTGGCCTGCATTTTTATCACCAATCAGCATCCCTCTGCTTTGCCACCCTGCGCCATAACCATACCAGCGGAGACGGGGAGGCGGGGCGTGAAGGTCAACATAATTCATGCACCTGTGATCAATGAAAAAAGAGAATTTTCCGTATAATGTGTCAGTACTGATGTTCAGGTATTCCATGTTATAGTATATGCTTTTTAATTGATGTTTCTTCTCTTCTGTCCCGTAATCAAAAATCTCATAAGTGCTGAATGAGCAGACAAAGGGCCCGTAACGCAGGGCATCTATAGAAATGTATCTCGATTGTGAAATGTAATTTTCATTATATTTTGAAAAAGAAGGTGCAATGGAAATTCTTGCTTCAGGAAAAAAACTTTACTCTCTAATTATGGTTTCTTCCTCAAGAGGTTCCTGTGCCATTAATTTAAAGCAGAGGAGATAAAATGTGATAGTGGGCGTTATTACCTTAGTTATAAATCTTTGTTTGTATCTCATATTATAATAATATATAACCTGTGACTTATGATGTCACTGTATTATGATATTATTATGAAGTTCGATTAATGCGGATGCGGATGATTATTACCGCATGTCTGACAGGCCGCCTCCATTAATTACATTCTTAAACCCGTTATTATTAAGCAGCTTTTTAGCCTGACCGCTTCTGTTGCCTGTGCGGCAGTAGACAATAATTTTCATCTCCTTATCTCCGAACAGATGTAAATTCTTATCCAGTTCAGAGAGAGGAATGTTAATGGCTCCATCAAACTGAGCAGATGCGAACTCCTCCGGTGTTCTTACATCAATAATCAGTGCCCCGGAATCTACCCATTGCCTCACTTCACCTGTAGATGCAATGTCACTCCTCATATAAAAGAATGCAGAAAATACAGCAGCAGCAATTATTATAAAAGAAATTATTTTAACTTTCATTATCTTTACCTTCATTAAAAGACTATACGGGATATGAATTATTTTTTACAGGAAGTTTCAAAAAAATGTTTAATTATTAAATAAAATACTTGACCGTTATCCGGAGAAAGCTGTATATTTTTATATGAAATATACTCTTCATGAAATTTTTCTGAATCAGCGTTTTTTCATTCAGCTACCGATATGTTCTAAGTCAGCAATATAATTCAAGCAACACCTCCGGGAGTTGTCTGACCTGTTGTAAACAATTACGTAAGAAATCATCTGAACTCAAATCAGTTTAACAAAAAATCTGATGAAGAGGTATCTGTATTTAAATAAAGGGGGTCTTAAGATGAGTGATAGAATCACAGATATAATTTTAAAAGCAGCTGAAAAAGCAAGGATGGAAACCTCAAATGAGGNNTGAGCCGGAGCCGAAAGTGACCGGCCCTGCTGAATGGCCGATTAATTGTACCGTGGGCCCGGGCCTTGAGGGAGCCATAGCTTGTGAAAGTAAAGTCGGCTATGTAAACGGAGCCAAAGGATGGCTTATATACAGGGGATATGATATATTCGATCTTTGCGCGTATTCCAATTTTGAAGAGGTAACATATCTTCTTCTTCACGGGGAGCTGCCATCGAGGAAACAGTTTGAGGAGTTTAACAGCAAACTTATAAAATACAGATATCTGTATAAAACACTGAGGCTGCTCGTGGGATTCCCCGTTGAAAAAATGAACACCATGGCAGCACTGAGACTTGGTACAAATATGATGAGACAGGAGTTTACTTTTCTGGATGCTGAAGAAGATGCTCCGGTAAAAGGGGAGGCAATAGCATCAGATGATGACTCCATCGCCATGGAGACTCAGCCCCTCGGAGGGAAAAACGCAACGTATGAATTCAGGCTCGGGAAAAAAATCAAAGGCCTGAAGCGTTCAAAAAAGAAAAAAGTTGAAACAAGGATAGATGATGGAAGTAATATCGATACCTGTTATCACCTGATCTCGGGTGTAGCGACAATAACTTCAGCAATTTCAAGACTTCATCAGGGGAGAATACCTCTTGAACCTAATCCGAAACTCAGTCACGCTGGAAATATACTGTACATGATGACAGGGGAGAAACCTGATCCCGTTGCAGAGAGAATTATGGATGTGTCTCTTATACTTCATGCTGATCATGGTATGAACGCAAGTACATTCGCATCAATGGTTGTAGCATCAACACTTTCTGATTTCTATTTTTCTGTAGGAGCGGGTATAGGCGCCCTTAACGGGCCTCTGCATGGCGGAGCCAATGAGGAAGTGATGAAAATGCTCCGTGAAATCGGGAGCCCCGATAATGTCGAATCCTGGGTGGCGAAGGCTCTTGCTGCGAAGAAAAAGATTACCGGCTTCGGCCACAGGGTGTACAAGGCTTATGATCCCAGGGCGCGGATTCTCGAACCCCTTGCNNTTGCTGAATATCTTGCCGATGAGTACCCGGCGGTTAAAACAGAATTCCTCACTGCAAAAAGATTAGAAGAGGAGGTTCTGGCCAGGATGGGCCGCGAAAGGAAGATATTCCCCAATGTCGATTTTTATTCAGAGATAGTTTATAACGCTCTTGGTGTAAGGAGTG
>DINC01000308.1:8163-11651 GCA_002425885.1 Spirochaetia bacterium UBA5550
CAGGGTCTCCGGATGGGCAGCAAGGGTTCTTGAATATCAGCAGAATAACAGGATATTCAGGCCAAGGGCGCTTTATACCGGTGATTTTAATAAAGAGTATATTCCGCCGTATAAAAGATAGTAATCTGAACCCGGTGCAGGAGTTCGCTGTACCGGGTTTAATGTTTATTTCTTATCAGGTTTTGTTAAAACTTCCTCTGATGCTTCAATATCAGCAGTTTTAATAAACATCAGTTTTATCCCTTCGATTCGCCAGTCTCTCTCCAAAGCCTTTTTATTTATTAAATCCGATTTGATAAGTTCAGGTTTTTCGGGACCGCTAATGGTGGCTGTAAACCTGAATTTTTCTTCAGCTTCGGTCAGTTTAAGTTCAATTAACGTTACATCAGGGAGTTCGTTCTGTATTATTTCACCTGCTGTTCGTGTGGCTCTGTTCACAAGAAAACCGTGTTTCATGTATACAAAAACAGGAACTGATATTGCTGCAAGAATTATTATAGAAAGAATTATCTGGTACAGAGCCCGTTTTCTTACTGAACCCCCTTCAACTGCAATGGGATGTATTTCCATCGCCCAGAATACAATAGCTCCGGCAAGGGAGATTGAAACAAGGTTTATCAGAAAGAGCAACGCGGCTCCTGATGCTACCTCTTGATTTAATGTACCTATCCCTATACCTATTGTGCATAATGGAGGCATGAGAGCAACAGCTATAGCTATTCCTACAAGGGTATTGCTTATCCTTTTGTTAGCACTGCCGTATGCGCCAACAAGGCCTGATGCGAACGCAACTATGATATCAAATATTGTGGGAGCTGTCCTTGCGGTGACCTCTGATGAGTATCCCTCCATCGGTATTGAAAACGCAAGGGCTGATGATATAACCAGGGATATAACGATTCCTTTAAAAAGTGAAAAAGAGGAAGTACGTATTAGGGGGAGATCGCCCCATATTACACCGAGAGAGAATGCAAGTATCGGCGTCATCAGGGGAGCCACAATCATGGCCCCGATTATTGTGGCAGTTGAGCCCTGCAGCAGGCCTGTTGTGGCAATAAGACACGAGAGGACTGTGAGAATATAGTATTCAAGTGTGGGGCTGGCTCCGTTAAAAAGGTTCTGATAAACATTCTGGTCCTGTTTCTCTTTTTCGCGCAGTTCTTTGTATAGCTCTCTTTTTGATTTCCAGAAATTAAAATCGATATAGTTTTTTAATGTTCTCTCTTCAGGTTCAATGACATGCCCCATGAAATTTTTCAGATCATTAATTCTGTCTGTTCTTTTATCTTTAGATTTCTCTCTGCTCTCATTTTCCGGGCGCGGTTTGTTCTGCTGCTGAGGTTCTGTCTTCTGAATAGTTTTCCCCTGAGCTGATAATTCAGGTTTTTTCTTTTGAGCCGTTTCCGGCTGAATAGAAGATTCATGTTCTTTGGGATGAAGAATCCGGTTCAGCTTATCTGTAAATTTAGATGGCATTATTATTTTCTCCTGTCTGCAGAATAGGTGAAATTATTTAAAAGCATAGAAGTGATTTTATTGATCAAGTATTTTCTGAAGAAGTTCTTTGGCTGATTCCTCCGGCCCCTTTCTTTCCCAGCCGGGTATGCCGAGTCTTGTGCGCATCTGCCCCACATATATCCCCCTGGCAAAAAACTCATTGAAGAACTGACCTGCAATCTCTTCATGGAGTTCCATATACTGCAGCGGTCCGAAAATATTCGCGAAGTAGGTTCCGTTAATACCTGTAGATGATGTTGTCCCTTTGCTCATAACTTTTCCTTCTCTGAAAACTGCAATGGCCTCTTCCGGTGTTTTAAATTGTTCAAGCAGCGGTTTATCTTCACCGGGATTCTCATAATTATTCGCGTATAGTACGAAATCAATTTTATGACCTTTCATTATTGTTTTATAAGTGGTAACCGGGAGTATAATTCTTGCGTTTGTCTGTCCAGCGCTCATAATAACAGCAGTATCAAGCCTTTTAAATGCATAACCGGGCATCAGGTCATCAAGCCTCAAAAATGCCCCGATCTCTGTACCGTATGCAAGTAAGGATTTTTTTTCACCGACACAGACAGATCCCATATCGTCAGCAACAATCACAATATCCTGAATGTATTCATCACCAATAAACCTCAAAGCTTCAAGAGTTTCAGATTTCCCCGCTCCTGAATCTCCCATTAGGAGAAGATTGGCCTCTTTCCCCCCTTTAAGTATTATCCTTACAAATGCTCCGTGAAACGGCATCCTCCCGATTTTCATCATTTTAATATTATGAAGTGTGAGGATCATCTTTTTAAGGTATCCGAAATAACCGAATTCATCTCTACCCGGAATTGCTCCAACAAGAATATCGTGTTCGTTATCCTCGTAAAATACAGTGGGGAAAACACCTAAGCCGTCAAGAGCTGTGCCCTCTACTCCATAGGCATAAATTGCGTCAGGTTTCCTTTTAAGATCCTCTTCATCTGCAAGTTCAAAGAGATTGCAGAGAGACATCCCGTGATCAATAAAGAGTTTATGGAAGTAGACAAAAATAAGGAGCGGGCCTACTTTTGCGGGGAAGCATAGCCAGTCATCAGTTTTAATATTAAAGAGAGTGAAGGGGTTTGTATCAATTTTTTCAAACGAGCCTGTTCTTTTGTTCATGGAGGGATTAAGAATTAAAGGGGGTGCCAGTATTATTTTTCTTATTACAGGTACTCCGTCGAATTTTCTGTAGGGCCCGAAGTCCATGAGGCCGTCATAGTTTTTTGTGATGGCAGTTATATCAACACCGGCCCTTGTCTGCCTGTATGTCTGGGGTTCATCTTCCGCAAGATTCTCCTTGATATCTCTGTATGTGTTTTTGATTACATTATTAAGCTTTTCGACTGTATCGTCAATTACACTTCTGGTTCTGATTTTATTAAACATTTTTGATGTCCGGTAGATCATGAACCTGTCGTATGAAAGCCAGAAATAGTAAAACTTATCGAGCAGTTCAAGAAGGAGGGCTTTTTCACGAAGGAGCTTTTCTGACCCCTTAACAACACCAGGCAGATTTTCACTTTTAAGTTTTGCAAGAAAACGGAATGTTTCAATGAGAAGTTCAATATCATCTTCAGTGATCTCTCTTTTTTCTGAAGATGCATCCATATTCACGGCATTTTTTATCATCTGGGGGATAAATTTTTTGATTTTATCCATCAGCCCTGTTTCATCATCATAAAAAATATCGAGGAGCATGGATTGTTTTACCACAAGGTTATCAATGAATATTCTTATTATCTGTTTAAAGATAACACTGTCAAATAATTCATCTGATGTCTGACAGATGGGCCTGTCCAGTGTCAGTATGGCCTTATTACCTGATATTTCCATCTGCTTTCTCCGTTAATATTAATTTGTTGCTAAAAGGTATTTTTTCGTGTTTATATTTCCATTATTCTGATTCTATTGTAAAAATATCCGGGTATTTATTAATTAAGTCAAAATTCCGATAAAGT
>DINC01000309.1 GCA_002425885.1 Spirochaetia bacterium UBA5550
ATATAATGATTAACTTAAAAATCATTATATTACCAAAAAAATACAACTAATAGAAGAGGTTTCGTCAAGAAATTTTAAAATATTTAACCTGTGCATAACTTTGAATACCCCTTATTACTTGACAAAAAGTTTTCAGCGGAAATACCATCTATCTGCCGGTAATCCGTAATTATACCCGCATCCAATATAATACTGCAGATTACAGCAAAACAATATATTTTCTAATTATTCAGGAGATTTCAGATGAACAGACAGAACATGAATATCGACTGGGCCAACCTTCCATTCGGATACTTTAAGACAGATTCCAATATCCGCTTCTATCACAGAGACGGTAAATGGTCCACGGGCGAACTGACCTCAGACGAAAACATTTCCATACATATGGCGGCCCCATGCCTGCATTACGGCCAGGAGGCATTTGAGGGGATGAAAGCTTTTGAGACAAAGGATGGCAGGATTGTGATATTCAGGCCGTCTGAAAACTGGAAAAGGCTGCAGAAAACATCCGATCGTATTTTCCTCCCCCCTATGCCGGAGGAGATGTTTGTTGAAGCAGTGAAAAAAGTTGTAGCTGCCAATAAAAAATATGTGCCCCCTTACGGTACAGGTGCAAGTCTCTATATAAGACCCTTTTTAATAGGAGTTGGCGCTAAAGTGGGACTGGGGCCTGCTCCTGAATATATATTTGCAATATTTGTTACTCCGGTGGGGCCATACTATAAAGGGGGTCTCACGCCGGTAAAAGCTATGGTTATTACAGAGTTTGACAGGGCTGCCCCTGACGGCGTGGGGGACTGCAAAGTCGGAGGGAACTATGCGGCAGGCCTTCCGGGCGCTGATCACGCGAAACACCACGGTTACCCTGTGCCGCTCTTCCTTGATCCTAAAGAGAAAAAGTATGTTGATGAATTCGGTACATCAAATTTCATAGCAATCAAAGGGGATACTTATTTTACACCAAGCTCAAAAAGCATTCTCCCGAGCATTACCAATGACAGCCTGAGAATTATTGCCGCAGACCTCGGAATGAAGATTGAACGGAGGCCCATATCCATTGATGAAGTCTCTTCCTTTGATGAGGTGGGTGCGGTGGGCACAGCAGCAGTTATTACACCTATTTGCGGAATTAATTACAACGGGAAGGAGATGATCTTCGGCCCGGAAGATAAGGCAGGCCCGGTTATAACAAAACTCTACCAGAATCTTACAGGTATTCAGTATGGAGAACTGGAGGACAAATTCAACTGGCTGGAGGAAGTCAGGTAAGCGGGTATAAGGAGAGGACGCGGAAAATCCAGGCGGATCACCGCATCCTCTCCAATAGTATTATCACTCCGAATTAGCTACAATTTTAGCCTGCATTGCCAGATATTCAACAAGTTTCTGTTCCGAAATAATCCCCTGCGAAACAAGGATGATGCCGATAAGCCCCCCTTCGCTATGCTGAACTTCAAGAGCCTTGTTAAGCTGCTCCTGAGTTATTACTCCGTTTTCAACAAGCATTTCACCGAGCAGTGGTTTTGCCATCTTACCCTCCGGTATCTATATTTATACATTCACTGGAAGTGAAGTTATATCCTGAATCATAATATATAAATCATGTGTATAAAATCAAGTTAAAAGGGGCAATTTTTATAACAGCCTTGCAACTGTTTTTTTCCAGAGTTCAACCTGTTTTGACCTTTCATTGCTGTTCATAACAGGTTCAAATCTCCTGGAAATTCTGTTTTCCGAGGCTATCTCATCAATACCGTTATATAAACCCGCTGAAACACCCGCAAGGTATGCAGCTCCCAGAGCTGTGGATTCCCTTATTTCAGGGAGGAGCACAGGGACTCCAAGTATATCTGACTGAAACTGCATCAGGAACTTATTTTCAGTTGCGCCGCCATCAACACGTAGATCCTTTATCTTTTTCCCTGTATCCTGCTCCATGGCATGGATTACATCAAGAGACTGGAACGCAATAGATTTAAGCGCGGCACGGACAATCTGCTCCCTGGTTGTATCCCTGGTGAGCCCGAAAATAGCGCCACGGGCATCCATCTTCCAGTAGGGGGCACCGAGCCCCACAAATGCAGGGACAAATACAACTTCATCCTCCTTATTAAACTGGGATGATGCTATCCCCTCAGATTCAGTTGCACTGTCAAAAAAATGCATGTAATCCCTGAGCCACTGCATAACAGCTCCGCCTATAAAAACAGAACCCTCAAGAGCGTAAACCGGATTCCCGTTATTGTCAGGCGTAAGCGTTGTGAGTAGCCCGTTTGTTGATATGGTGAAATCCTCCCCGTTGTTGAGCAGCATAAAGCACCCCGTACCGTATGTGTTTTTTGCTCTGCCGGGGGAGATGCAGTTCTGCCCCACCATTGCAGCCTGCTGATCGCCTGCTATTCCTCCGATTGGGATTCCGTCCGGCAGCCCGGGGCAGCCCTGAGTGCTCCCGTAAGCATAGGCAGAAGGATAAACACCGGGGAGTATATTCATAGGTATTCCCAGAATTTCACAGAGTTCCTCTGACCATTTCTTCTCCCTTATATCAAAAATCAGTGTGCGTGAAGCATTGGTAAAGTCAGTTGCATGAACCTTCCCACCTGTGAGCTTCCAGAGTATCCATGTATCGATAGTACCGAACCTGAGCCTGCCGCTTTTTGCCATTGGCCTTGCCTCAAGCACATTATCAAAGAGCCATTTGACTTTTGTACCTGAAAAATACGCGTCAACCACAAGGCCGGTCTTCTCCCTGAATTTATTCTCGTATCCGAGTTCTTTAAGCTGATTGCATATATCTGAAGTCCTGCGGCACTGCCATACTATGGCCTTATGAATGGGGCGCCCGGTTTCAGAATCCCACAGGAGTGATGTCTCCCTCTGGTTAGTTATTCCAATTGAAATGGCTGAAGCCGGGTTGAGGTTCCCTCTATTGATTGCTTCAGGTATAAGTTTTGTAACAGACCCCCATATTTCCAGCGCATCATGCTCCACCCATCCCGACTTCGGGAAATACTGAGGGAACTCGCTGTAAGCACTTGATATCACTTTCCCTTTCTCGTCGAAGCAGAAAACTCTATTCCCTGTGGTTCCAAGATCAATCGAGATGATATATTTTTTATCTTCCATAAATTCCCCCGAAAATTATTCTTCTGAAAGAATAAACACCTATCCGTTACTGTGTCAAATATTTAAAGACACGGAGAAAATATCCGCTGTAAAATGTTTGACAGTATTGACATCATAAAGCTTTTTATTGAAATAGATTAAATTCAATGATGTTAAACAGGAAAAACAATGCTTGAAACTATATTCGGCGGCAGAAAACCCGTTTTCATAGCTGAGATCGGACTCAATCATAATGGCAATATTGATGCGGCGGAAAAAATGATTGAGAAAGCGGCTGAATCAGGCGCCCACGCTGTGAAGTTTCAGACATTTCTCCCGGAGTTAATGAATTCACCATTGACTTCTTCACTGATGAATGGCGCAGCGGAACCTGTTAAAGATTTTTCCATTCAGAATTTCTTCAGGACTTTCGTTTTTTCGAAGGAACAATGGTTACGGCTCAAAAAAAAATCAGAGGAGTGCGGAGTTCTGTTTTTCTCAGCTCCATTTGATCTCCCTTCTGTTGAACTCCTTGAAAGTATAAATGTTCCGCTTTACAAGATCGCATCTTCTGAAGTTACGAATCCCCCTCTGCTTAAGAAAGTCGCATCTACAGGGAAACCTGTTATTCTTTCAACCGGGATGAGTTCTGCGGCTGAAATTGACACTGCAATAAGCATTCTGGAAGAGAACGGCGCAGGAGAAATTGTTCTGCTTCACTGTGTTTCACTCTACCCTCTCGATGATTCCGAGGCTAATCTCAGCAGAATTGTTTCACTGAGGGAGCGTTTCGGCAGGCCAGTTGGTATATCTGATCACAGCCGTGATTATGCTTCAATAATGATTGCTGCAGCACTTGGAGCAGCAGTTGTTGAAAAACACTTCAAGCTTGCCGATGACCATGACTGCCCGGATAAAGATGTTTCACTGTCGCCGGCGCATTTCAGGGAGATGATTACAGCAGCGGAACGCGGCTCATTAATGGCAGGAGACGGAAAAATTGAACTTTCAGGCAGAGAAACTGAAACTGCACGAGGAGCCAGAAGAAGCCTTTTTGCCGCAAGGGACTTACACGCAGGGAGCATTCTATCTGAAACGGACCTCCACTGCCTCCGCCCAGGTACAGGGATACCGGCTTCACGTTTTTATGAATTCACAGGGCGCAAACTGAAAACTGATATTAAAGAAGGCTCGATTCTAAAGCCTGAATATTTTTTATAACCGGAGTGTTTAAATGCTTACACGTAAAAGTCTGCTGTTACTGCTCATACCTGCTGTTATTTTTACCCAGTGTACTACATGGTACAGGCTCACAAAGAAGGAGAGTAAATACTACACTCCCGCAGAAATGATTATCCTTACAGAAACAACTGCTGCTGCGGATTTCAGATACGGATTTGATCCGGACCTTAAACTTGACTACGTATATATGGCGGGGAGCTTTTCCGCTTCAGAAATCGCACTAAAAGAAAAAAAGCTCAGGGACACTCTGCTTAAATTTAAATCTGAAGAAGTGATTCTGTTCTACGAGAAGATATACAGACTGACGGAAATTCTTACATGGAATATGAATGACTATCGGAAGGATAAGGAGTGGACTGAAGCCACCATGATTGAAAAATATCTGCTCCCGGATACAAATAAATTCCTCGAAATGCTTGAGAAAAATGTAATTCTTATCGATGTTAAATATAGAACTACTATAGAAGAGAGGAAAAGGATAATAAAACAAGAGGTCATTGATGATCTCGACTGATATCATCCGGCAGAAAACTGTGATAAAAAATAAATTAATACCGGCTCTACTCTTTGTTATAATCATATTCTCAGCACTTCCTTCTTTCGCGGAGAGAAATGGAGTATATGTTCTATGCTACCATGCTTTTCTTGAAAGAAAAGATCCCTACTCATTTTCAAACGAACAGTTCAGGGACCAGCTTCATCGGCTTAAAAAAGCAGGATTCACATTCGTCACTTTTGAAGATATGATTAATCAGAGGATAAGCGGCACAAAAAATATTCTGATTACCATTGATGACGGCAATAAAAGTGTTTACCAGGCATATTATTCGATAATGAAACCTATGGGGATAAAACCTGTACTGGGGATATACCCGGCAATAATCGGCAAAGTCCATTATGCCATGAACTGGGACGAGGTTAAACGTCTTGCTGATGACGGCTGTTATATTGCTTCACACGGATATCACCACATGTACCTCTCAACCAAATACTACGAAAAGGAACCTCAGAGTTTTAAAAAGGAGATATACCTCTCGAAAAAAGTGCTGGAGGAGAAACTGGGGCGGAAGATTGAACTCATGGTTTATCCTTTTGGCGTTTCAAGCGATATTGCCATATCTGAACTGAAAAACGCAGGCTATAAATACGGAATGTCCCTTATACAGAAGATAACAGATATCCCTGTTTCTGAAAGTTTCATGATACCGAGATATATGCTGACAAAACCGAATCAGAAGGGACTTATCGCATACTTCGCGCAGAATGCAGAGAAGATGAGTACAGCCTCAAATATGTCGGCTCGTACAACCGAAGTTGCGGCAGTTGACGGCGGGAAAAAGAATTACAAGGTAACAATTAATAATTATCCCCAGCAGATCCATAAAATGATAATGAATGATGTTATCTTCATGCCTGATAAAAAAATTGCAGCTAACAAGAACAATCAAAAAAAGAAAAAAATAACGAAACAGCCAAAATTTAAGCCTTTTGTTCATAAAAACGCGAGCAATGAAAAGGTTCAGAAACATTCTAAAAAGCAGAGCTCTCTAACTCCTAAAAAAACTGAAGAGAAGGAAACACGCAGGCAGAGCACTCTTTTAAAAGATATAAAAGATGCATTCTTTGCAGTACAGACAAAATTCACATCAATGGTTTATTCAATAAGAGAGATTACAGCTGATAAAATAGCAGTAATAAAAATCAGAGCATTAGGGCTTTTCAGTTAAATAACTGCAGGATCAGGAGAGTCTCTCCTGATCTTATACACTTTTCCTTGACAACTTCCTTATTATATTTAAATTAAAAAGGCCGGCCGGTTTCCTGTTAATTTAATCGGCTTTCCACAAAATAAAACTCCGGAGAATGAATATGCTGCTTGGTATTGATGTAGGAGGGACCCATACAGANNACGCAGTTCTTATAGATGAACAGAAAGGTATAATATCAAAATTCAAGGTAAAAACAGATAAAAAGAATCTGCTTGATACAGTAATTACTGCATTGAAAGAAGTTACTTCAGGATTCGAGGTAAAACAGATAACCAATGTCAATTTAAGCACAACTCTCTCCACCAATGCTATCGTTGAAAACAGGCTGGAAAAAACCGCACTTTTTATTTCATCAGGCCCTGGGATCAATCCTTCAAATTTCTGTATCGGAAAAAATACATACATCATAAACGGGTCTATTGATCACAGGGGTAATGAAGTTGCCGCGCTTGATACTGATTATATAAGTAAAGCGCTCAGTGAATGCAAAAATGAAGGGATTAAAGTATTTGCAGCAGCAACAAAATTTTCCACGCGCAACAACACCCACGAGAATGAGATAGCTGAAGCAATAGGGAGTGCTGCTGATTATGTTACTATGGGGCACGAACTTTCAAGCCAGCTCAGTTTTCCCAGACGAGCTGCAACAGCTTACTATAACTCCGCAGTGTGGAGGATATATAACTCTTTCATTGATGCAATAATCGGCGGCCTTAAAAATATCGGCATAACGGCACCGGTCAATATTCTTAAAGCTGATGGAGGCACGATGCCTCTTGCTGTTTCAAGGAAAATTCCTGTAGAGTCAATTCTTTCAGGTCCGGCAGCAAGTATAATGGGGATCGTCGCGCTCAGCAGCATTAAGGATGACTCGGTTATTCTGGATATCGGGGGTACTACCACTGACATTGCAATTTTTGCCGCCGGGTCACCGCTGATAGACAAAGACGGTACATCACTTGACGGGATACCCACACTGGTGCGTTCACTTCAGAATAGATCCATCGGTATCGGAGGGGACTCTGTAATTAAAATAATCGACGGCGAGATTGCTGTGGGTCCAGAAAGAGAGGGTCCCTGCATGGCAGACGGCGGTAATGAACCGGCGCTTGTTGATGCACTTAATTACAGGGGAATCATTAAGTATATGGACACAGCCCGTTCATCTGAAGGGATCATTGCGCTCGCTAAAAAGTCAAAGCTCTCACCGGATGACATCGCCGAAAAAGCCGTGAATTTTTCTATCCGGAAAATCCGGGATGAAATAAGTAAAATTCTCGATGAAATAAACCTGAAGCCTGTTTATACCATCCATGAAATGGTTCACGGCCAAAAAATAATTCCTAAAAAAATGTACCTCATAGGGGGCCCGGCACGCGCGCTCTCTGCGGTAATGTCCGATGGAATTGAAATTCTTGTGCCTGAGAATTATGATGTTGCCAATGCTATAGGAGCAGCTCTTGCCCGGACAACATTTGAAACGGAACTTTTTTCAGACACAGGTAAAGGCAAAATGATTATACCGAACATCGGCATTGAAGAACAGGTTTCACGAAAGTATTCTCTTGAAGAGGCGGAGGCTGATGCCAGACGATATACAAGGGAATACCTGGAAAAATCGGGTTACAAAATAAATGATTCCGACATTACCATTATTGAATCTTCGAGTTTCAGGATGATTAATGATTATCACTCTTCAGGCAATGACCTGAGAGTTAAGTGCCAGGTTAAACCCGGTGTAGTCATGCATCTGCATAAATAAGGAGCACACTTATGATGAAAGCCGCAAACAGACTGGGCCTTGTTTTTTTCCCTGCTTATGACTGGGCAATATCCCCCACTCACCCGGAGCGGGAGGAAAGGTTATTATACACGCAGGATCAGTTGAGAGAAGAGGGAATTTTCGATATAAAAGGGATAACAGAACTCAAACCTGATATCGCTACTGAAACTGATATAATGAGGTCTCACTTCTGCTTCCCTGATGTCTCCAGCGTCACAACCGAGTCACACCTGATTTCAGCAGGAGGGGCTCTTCGTGCGGCCAGAGCTGTAATGGATGGAGAAGTGGATCGGGCTTTTGCGCTTGTAAGGCCCCCCGGACATCATTCGATGAAATGCGTTCACGGCAACAGAGGTTTCTGCAACATAAATAATGAAGCCATAATGATCGAATATATAAGAGAGCATTACAAGACAAGACGCATAGCTATAGTTGATACCGACTGTCACCATGGAGACGGCACACAGGATATTTTCTGGCATGATCCTGACGTTCTCTTTATATCTTTGCATCAGGACGGCAGAACCCTGTACCCCGGTTCGGGGCATCTTCGCGAGATGGGGGGCCCTAATGCCCGCGGCCGTACAATCAACATTCCCCTCCCGCCTTATACATCAGAGGATGGCTTTATCTACACCATAGACGAAATGGTTCTCCCTATACTTGAAGATTTTAAACCTGAAATAATAATCAACTCCGCAGGGCAGGATAACCATTATACAGATCCTATCACCAACATGAATTTTACCGCGCATGGTTATGCACTGCTTAACGAAAAGCTTAAACCTCACATTGCGGTTCTTGAAGGGGGATATTCCATACAGGGGGCATTACCTTATGTTAACCTCGGTATAGTTCTTGCCATGGCCGGACTGGACTACTCGCATATTAAAGAACCGGATTATGACACAAATTACTCACCGCAGGATGAGGAGATTACAGATTACATAAAGCAGCTTAAAGAACCGGTTCTTGATAACTATTTTAATCCCCGACCTGATATGGAACGGGCTCCGGAAGGGGAATTCACTCTGCGTCATAAAAATATATACTACGACACTGACGGGATACAGGAGGATCAAAGAGAGTATATTATGACCTGTAAAAACTGCCGGGGACTTTTATATATTGAATCCTCATCTTCAGTTAATCCAGCGTCTGTCGGGATTGATATACCTGTTGACGGTTGCGCGAGGTGCACAAAAGAAGGCTATAAGCTTTTTGATAAGGCTGTGAAACAGGGGAATTTCGGGACAGTACAGATGACAGACAGGGTAAATAAAAAATATGAAAGACACAGCCGGTAAAAAACACCGGCTGTGTGCAGTATCCTTTTAGCTCAAAAAAAGCATCTCCCAGTATTTAGGCATAGGCCAGAGTTCATCATCAGTCAATATCTCAAGATCATCAACCAGTTTTCTGACTTCATCCATTTTCGTTTTTACACTGCTGCAGTATACATCAGCCATGGCCTGTTCATCCTCAATTTTTTTTGCAGATTCACATTTAGACTTAAGCAGTGCAATCTCTGTCTGAATTGTGCTAATCAGAGTGCTGACATTCAGCAGAAGTTCTTTCTGCGGTTTAAGTATATTTTCAGGGACAAGATCAATAATCTGATTTATTGATGAAGCAACATTTCCCTGGTAAATATAAGCTGCCGGAAGAACCTGTGATGTAACTATATTACAGAACGCATTAGCTTCAATATCAATATTTTTAACATATTTTTCAAGATGTACGTGATACCTTGACGCAAGCTCGACCTCTGATAGAACTTTATATTTTTCAAAGAGCTTTTTAGCTTTATCAGTATTGTAAGCTTTCAGAGCTTCAGGCGTTGTTTTAAAATTAGGCAGCCCTCTCTTTTCAGCTTCTTTATGCCACTCCTCTGAATAATTGTCTCCACCGAATATTACAGGCTTGATAGTTTTTATCTCGCCTTTTACTATTTCAAAAATAGTCTTCCTTATATCAGAGGTTCCTGTTGCTTCAATTTTATCTGTCAGTTCATCAATACTTTCAGCAACAATGAGGTTAAGCACTGTGGCCGGAAAAGAGATTGATTGTGAAGAGCCCACAGCCCTGAATTCAAATTTATTACCTGTGAAAGCGAATGGCGATGTTCTGTTCCTGTCTGTATTATCTTTATTTAAAATAGGAAGCGATGAAAGGCCGAGATCTATTATTGCCGCATCAGTGGCCTTAAGGTTTTCACCTTTTTCTATCGATTCAAGTATGGATGCAAGCTGATCACCGAGGAAAACGGAAATAATTGCAGGGGGAGCCTCATTCGCTCCAAGCCTGTGATCATTGCCGCTATGGGCAACTGTTGCTCTCAGTATATCACTATGCCTGTGTACCGCCTTAAGAACTGCTACAAGAAATATAAGGAACTGAATATTCTCAGTAGGTGTTTTCCCCGGATTAAGAAGGTTAATGCCGTCATCGGTTCCGATTGACCAGTTCAGGTGCTTACCTGAGCCATTAATCCCCGCGAACGGTTTTTCATGAATAAGAGCCGCGAGGTTATGTCTTGCAGCAACACTCTTCAGTGTATCCATCAGCAGCTGGTTATGGTCAATTGCAAGGTTTGCCTCTTCGAATATCGGGGCAATCTCAAACTGGCTCGGAGCAACTTCGTTGTGCCGGGTCTTTGCCGGTATTCCAAGCCTGAAAAGCTCCTCATCAAATTCATGCATAAATGACTGGATTCTTTCTTTTATACTTCCGAAATACTGATCTTCAAGTTCCTGTCCTTTTGCAGGAGCTGCACCGAGCAGTGTTCTCCCTGTAAGTACAAGATCCTGCCTCTGTAAATAGTAATCCATATCTATACAGAAATATTCCTGTTCAGGGCCGCAGTTTGCATGAACTTTTTTGGATGTGGTATTACCTATGATCTTAAGGAGTCTCATGGCACTGTTATTTACAGCTCTTACTGAACGCAGAAGAGGAGTTTTCTTGTCAAGGGCTTCACCTGTATATGAAATAAAAGCTGAAGGTATACAGAGTGTTATCCCAAGACCATTTTTTCTGAGAAAAGCCGGGCTGGACATGTCCCATGCTGTATAACCTCTTGCCTCGAATGTAGCCCTTATCCCGCCGCTTGGGAAACTGGAAGCATCAGGCTCACCCTGCACAAGCTGGGACCCGGAAAATCTTTCCATTACTTCATAAGCCGAAGTAAATTCTATAAACGCATCATGCTTCTCAGCTGTAGCACCTGTGAGAGGCTGAAACCAGTGAGCAAAGTGAGTGGCACCGTTATCGATTGCCCACTCTTTCATGGCATGAGCAACTACATTCGCTGTTTCAAGATCAAGTTTGCTGTTTTCCTCTATACATGAAATTAATTTCAGGTAGACTGTACGCGGCAGTTTAGCCTGCATCACTGTCTTATTAAAAGTATATTCTCCGAAAAAAGTAGAGACTGGTTTTCTTTCCCTGGCCTCCCCGGAAACCGCTTTAGACTGTAAAGCCGGACTGTAATTTGTTCTCATATATTTCACTCCTCTTTTTTTAAGAAATTTCTTTTGTATGAATCCGATAAAGCCATATGATTCCAATATACTGCTCTGTCAAATCAATGTTAACCGGTTAAACAATAATTAACAAGGCCGTAACAAAATATAATTCATTTAGTTTATAATGCCTTATTTAAAAAATATAACAGTTGTTACAAACAAATTCTTCAAGCAGAAAACTTATGATAATATTACAGCTATGTTAAAAATAATTCAGCATGGTGATAATGTTTATCAACCGGAAACGCATTGAAAAGCGAATAGTATCAGA
>DINC01000179.1:0-2364 GCA_002425885.1 Spirochaetia bacterium UBA5550
CAGATTGTTCATTTTTGTATGGGATCAGTTTTGCCACAGGTTTCCCTCTTTTGGTAATAATGACTTCATCACCTTTCTGAATATCATTCAAAAGAGTTGATAGATGAGTTTTTGCTTCATTAGATCCGATAACTTTTTTTAATGTTTTCATGTCACCAGTATAATAAACCTCTTTCCCGTGGTCAAGAGGTTTACGCGGGTAATCAGTTCGGGGTTTTCAGCATTTCCAGCAGGGTGTTGTAGTTTATAAGCTCCTGCTCAAGCCTCAGGTTTCTGCCGAACCTGTTGTTTTTCAGGTTTTCAATAACCTTCTCCGCTGATGGGGTGATGTCAAACTCCGCCTCGTCCCCTGTGCGCGGGTAGTATTTGCGGAGCCACCCCCGGCTCCCATCAGCCCAGTCGTCGAGATATTCTGACGGCGTGCGCGAGTACGATTCATCTCCGTAAATTGAACGGATATATATAAGGTAATCTTCAAGGTGCTCCTCAAGGCGTGATTCAGAAATTGACCGGATGTTACCGTCAATGAAAGCCTTTTCAAGAAAGTTTATAACAAGGGGGGCGGAGTCAGCAGTAAGGAGCTTCCATGCGGGGTGGCTCTGACGTAATCTGTCGAGGTATTCGTAGTTCATATTTTTAAATAGGGGATAGAGGGAGGTGAGGGCAAGTGAAATTTGATACAGGATTGATTTTTTGTTGTCAGTAATATCATAATCAGACAGTTGCTGAAGAAAAAAGCANNGCAGTTTAATAATATCCAGTTTTCCTATTTTCGTGAGGTTTATAAGAGGGGATGAATTAAATATTACTGCCATATTTTAAATCCTCGTTAAACGATACCTCATCATAATGACGCTCAATCTTTCTTTCGTGAAGAATCTGATCAAAATCCCATTTTGACATTTTTGATAACTCACGGGCTTTACCAAACGAAAGCATTTTATTCTGATAGAGAGAAAGAGCAAGCTCAAGTAATAGTCTCATCTCCTTCTCCTCTTCCGGGAGTTTTATTGACATATAGATGTTTTCAGGTATATTTATAGATGTCTGCATTCTTTTCTCCATAAAACTATCGATGTATGGTCGATCCGGTTTGTCTGATATAAGTGATAATACAATGTTACCTGTGAAATTCAACTGTTTTTTACAGGTGTCTATGGTCAGGCGTCGGGATCCTATAAAAGGAGGGAGCAGCCTTAACTTTTTTAAACGTTAGATTATTTTTTTATAAGAAATACTTTTTTGCAAAAGGGTTTACCAGGTTAATTATTCTCTTTTAAATCTCCCCTGCTGCTTTGAGGGTCATTTCAATTATTGTTTCACTTATTCTTATATTGCTGGTAATGAGTATAGAGATCAGTGGTTTGATTTCTTCGATTAACCCCCTTTTCTTCCCCTCAAGTAACACCCCCATTGTCCCCTTTATTTTAATTCCATTAAGTCCTGCCAGTTTTCTTGCTTTCAAATCATCAATCAGTAGAAAGTCCGGTTTTGTTTCAAGAGCAAGAATAATAGCTTCAGCTTCCCCTTTTCCCAGATCACATTGAAGCATTTCAACAGCAACTCTGTTTTTTGCAGAGCGGATTTTCCCTTTGAGGTATTGCTGTAAACTGCCGGAGAAAGGTTTATCAGTTAAAGTGACTTCCTCATAAACTGCTTCAGGTACAATAATTTCACTATAAAGTTTTTCAAGAAGATCCAGTCCGGATATAATTGAAAGAGAGATAAGGGGGGAGGAGTCGGATATAACAATCATATATCAGCGATCCTGCTGATCTCCTCGCTGAATTCCTGGACGTCATAATCAATAGAAGGGATTCCGTTTTTGCCAAGCTCATACATGAAGTCAGCTTTATTCATTTCTGCCAGTTCGGCAGCTTTGCCCATTGACAGTTTGTGCGACCTGTAGAGTTCCATGGCTGCATAATATTTCAGCATTTTTGTGAAACCCGCTTTATCTTCATTTAAAGTATAAAGGATATCTTCAGGTATATTCAGTGTTATCTCGGTTGTTTTCATTTTTTTCCCGGGTAAACTTTTTCTAACATTAAATCTGATTTAAAAATATCCGGATTAAGGTAACGGTCAAGTTTTTTTTGGGTCAATGGCAGGGCCCTTCCTCATGGTAAAATCTCTATTTTATTATTTCCCGGGGAAACTGTTTTTTACAGGAAAAGATCTCTCATGTTTCTGAATAGAGTTTTCCTCTTCCGTATGGATGTTTCACTGCTGAAGAGTCAAACTCCCCTCATGCCGACGGAAATTCCCCTGTCAGAGATGAACTCTCCCCACTCTGATATGCAAGTTTCCCTCTCGCAGATGAAAGATTCCCTGTGATAGACGCAAGCTTCCCTCTCGAAAATG
>DINC01000179.1:2434-31047 GCA_002425885.1 Spirochaetia bacterium UBA5550
AGAGATGCAAGCTTCCCTCCCGTAGATGGAAAGTTCCCTGTGAGAGACGCATGTTTCCCTCTCGAAGAGGGAATCTTCCCTGTCGAAGAGGCATGCTCCCCTCCTGCGGATGGAACTATCCCTATCTGAGATGCAAACCCCCCTCCCGGAGACCGGTTCATCCCTTTGTCGGATGAAAGCTTTCATCTTAAAGACCGGTATGCGATTATTAGAAAAAGAAGCCCGCACCCCGGAGTATTGATTCTGCTTCTCCAGGTGCAGGCCTTACTTTCACGATGGCTTATTTTGTTTCTTTAACTGCTTTTTTGCCCGGAAATTTTGAGGAGAGGTCGTCAAAGATCGTGCCCGCCTTTGCTACATTGGACTTCTTCGCGCTCTTCACTGATCCGTAAAACATCAGGGCAGCGGAGTATGCGTCACTCCCTGCCAGCGTCATGCTGTCTGAAAGCATCTCAGCAATCTGTTCAATGGGGGAGTAAAATGAACGAAGGGTTTCAATCGATTTCAGATCTTTTCGGAACTCACTTGCATCAAGAAATGGGGGTACAAGCTCCGGGTTCGATTCACAGTGTTCAAGGGCTTTTGTCACGAAGGAGAATGTTTTGTCACCCATCTTCGGGAGTTCGCTTTTCTCTTCAGATTTAACTGCTTTAAGTGCTGGCATCAGTTTTGTTTTAAGTGTGGCAATGGCCTTGTTGATCTCAGCAACATCCTGCTGATTCAGTTCAAGTGAAAACATGTTCTGCTGGGGCATATTTTTTCCTCTTCATTATGTTTGTTGTTTTAAAAAGTGCTACATAAATAGAGCTTTAGAGTCCGGTGTCAAGAAAAAATATTTTTATGGAGCTGAGGCCCCTCACCCGTTTTTGATGAACTGATGGGGATGAGGGGAAAATCCCCCGATACTCCGATATATTAAACATAGAAGAGCAAAGTACAATGATATACATAACCGGAATAGATCACATGGTGCAGTACAACGGCCCTGTGCCCCCTGAGCTCCTTGAAGAGTTCAAAGAGTACATTGCCGCGAAGATAAAAGAGCTGAATATCACACTCATTGCTGAAGAGTTCAATGAGGAGTTTCTCCATGATGTATTCAATGCAGCAGAGGGCACAGCGGAAACTGCTGCAGCAGAGTCCGGCATCAGTCACCTATACTGCGACCCTGACGCTGCGGAGAGAGAGGCCCTCGGTATACCGTACTACGCTGATGTCATGGATATGGTAAAAGAGCGGCACAATATCAGTGAAAAGTTTATCATGGACATGGAACTCAGAAGAGTGGTGGAGCAGGAGACAGCTCTTGAGGTGAAAAAGTTCTGGCCTGTGCGGGAGCGCTTCTGGCTCAATAAGCTGAAAGGGCGGCTTGATGAAAATATACTCTTCCTCTGCGGACATGAGCATGTCAGGGGATTCAGTGAACTGCTCAGGGGGGAGGGCGTTTCTGCCGCTGTAATTGAAGAGTTCTGGCGCGGGGATATTTTCAGCGATTACGGGAAGCTGGGGCTCCGTTGATCAACAGGAGTAATTTAATATTCGAATAATAATTGAATATAGATATGTTTCACTTTATCTTGAATTTAATAATCAGGAGACAGCCTGAGATTCTAAATGAAAGGAGTCTGGCAGTTTATCATATATAACAGGCCCGTTATGAATGTAGAAGAACTGAAAGTTATATTTAATTCTGTTAAAGTACCTGTTCTGGCTGCGGATAAGGGGGGAGAACTTCTGTTCTGCAACAGCGCGGCTTCCGGTTATTTCATAATTGGAACGGAGCCCGCGGCCTCAGTACTGTCGCTTCTTGACATAGATCCCGCTGAATTCAGAAAGTCTGTTGAATCAGTTACGCCGGGGAATGAATTTCTTTTTACTGACATTGCGCTCCTCCCTTCTGAATTAAATAAAGCGGCTGATGTAGGTCTTTCCCTGCTTGAAGTTCAGGGCATAGAAATCCTCATAATAACAGTTAAAGACAGAACTCTCGCCTCACGCCTGTTCCCCGGTGTAGGGAAACTCCGATCCACAGTTGAGAGCAGCCCCTCCTCAATCCTTATTACAGACAGAAACGGCGTTGTTCAATATGTTAACGAGAATTTTGAAAAGCTCACAGGGTACAGCTCCTGTGAAATCATAGGGAAAAACGCGGATATACTGAAGCCTGAATTCTTTTCAAAAGATAACAGCAGCATGTGGGCGGAGATAAGAAAGGGTAACAAGTGGAAGGGTGAGTTCCTCAATGAAAAAAAAGACGGCGAGCTTTACTGGGCAATTGTTTCAATATCACCGCTCTTTGATAAAGAGGGGAACATCACTCACTACCTCTCTATACAGGAGGATATAACTTACCTCAAGAAAAAAGAGGAGGAGCTTAAACAGTCGGAGGAGAAACTCCGGGTGCTCTTTGAATCTTTACCTGAAGGGATTCTTGTGACCGACCTTGACGGAAATATAATGCAGGTGAACAGAGCCTATCTTCGAATATTCGATTATCATGACAGGCTTATGCTTTCCGGCAGGAATATACACCGGATATTTGAGGAAGCTGGAGATTACGTCATTGTTGAGCTGTTCAGCCTCGCTGTGAAAAGCGGAAACAGCGGTGTTGTTAATTATGAGCTTCATAGGGATGAGACTGTTTATGTCGACCTTCAGGCCCTGATGATATCAGACGAGGCAGGGGCGCCCCAGGGATTTCTGATTCTTGCTGATGATGTATCTGACAGGATGAGGGCGGAGAGGGCTCTCCGTGAAAGTGAAGCGAGAAACAGGGCGCTCATTGAAGCTATACCGGATATCATGTTCAGGATGAGCAACGAAGGGATCTACCTTGATAAGATGCTTGGCACTAAGATTAACGAAGTGTTCCCGCCGGAGGTTGCTGCTGACGCAGTAAAAATGATCAGCGAGGCAATCCGTACCAGGGAGATACAGATATATGAATACCCCGTGACCATCGGTATGGAGGATCGCTATTACGAGGCGCGGTTCGTTGCCATTGAGGATGATGAAGTCCTGATAATCATACGCAATACCACAGAGAAGAGAAAAGCACTTGATGAAATTGAGAAAGCCCGCAGAGAGGCTGAACTTGCAAACCGTGCAAAGAGTGAATTTCTTGCAAACATGAGCCACGAGATACGGACACCGCTTAACAGCATAACAGGTTTTATCGAACTCCTCATGCGGACAAAGATCGACGGCTCGCAGAGGGAGTACCTTGAAATAATCAAAAAGAGCGCATCAAGCCTTCTTGAGCTTATAAATGATATACTGGATTTTTCAAAAATTGAGAGCCGTAAACTGGAGATAAGTGTTGTTGAATTTGATCCCTATACGGAATTTGAATCAATAATCAGGCTGTTCAATGTTAAGGCGCAGGAGAAGGGGATAAAGTTTATCTCTTTCATTGATCCGCTTCTCCCCTCGGGGATAAAGTCCGATCCGATGAGGCTCAAACAGGTGATGTCCAACTTCCTCAGTAACGCTATTAAGTTCACGCCGGAGAAGGGGACTGTGATTGCAGAGATAAAACTCTTCCGCGTAAAGGATAATATCTGCATGATAAACTTCTCTGTGTCAGACACAGGGATAGGTATACCTGAGAGAAAACAGAAACAGATATTCGAAGCATTCACACAGGCTGACAACTCTGTCACGCGGCGCTACGGGGGCACCGGCCTGGGATTAAGTATCTGCTCAAATCTTGTGAAGCTCATGGGGAGCGAGATCGTTGTAGAGAGCAGGATGGGTATCGGCAGCAAATTCTACTTTACTATCGAAGCGGAGATCAGCAGGGAGAAAACAATGAAGGATTCTTTCCCCTCATGTGCCGGGCTCAATGCATGCATAGTTTCTTATTCGGTGGATGATATCGCTCTTCTTAATCTTGAGTATTACCTTCAGAGTTTCGGCTTTAATCTTACATTTGTCCCTGATTTTGACAGATGCAGCGCTGATAAATGCGATATACTGTTTGTAATAAATTCGGAGGAGGCCCTGAGGAGTATTGGAGACTATGCCGCATTGATTAACAGCGTCCCCGCGATACTGCTTTCAGACAGCTCCTTCGGAGAACCTCCGCACGAAATAACGGGGCAGTTCCGCCATTTTCTCTCCCAGCCCCTGTCACCCGGGATGCTTGCAGGGAGCGCGATCAATGTCACAGGTACCGGGAGCACCGCTGACGAAATCAGGCCGGAGTGCAGTGACCGGGGTGAACTTAAGTTCAGCGGGAAAGTGCTTATGGGTGAAGATAACAAAATCAATCAGAAACTTATGACACTGCTCCTCAGGGACTATGGTGTAGATCTTCATATTGCGGGTAACGGGCTTGATGTATTTGAAATGTACAGGAAGGGGGGGTATGATCTTGTGCTGATGGATATAAACATGCCTGTGGCGGACGGCATTGAGACTGCGAAGATGATTATTGATTACGAAAATCAGACGGGTCTTTCCCATGTACCGATAATCGCCCTCACTGCCAAGGTGCTTAAAAGCGACATGGAGACCATGAGTGAATGCGGCATGGACGGTTTTCTCTCAAAGCCTGTTGAGATGGAGAGGCTTGAGGATGTACTTGCCCGCTATCTCACCATTAAGGCAGTCAGTCATGAAAAAGCTGATGAGAATGCAGCAGAAGATTATCCTGCTTCAGTATCCGGTAATTACGATATAAGGGGGGTGGCTGCGGAACTGAGGATTCCTGTTAATGTGCTTGAATCTATAGGGCGGGATTTTTTTGAGGAGTCTGTTCATACTGTAGTTGAACTGCGAAAAGCCTTTAGTGAATCCGATCTGGAGATGGTCAGAATGCTCTCTCATAAGATGAAGGGGGCAGCTGCGAATCTCAGGTTTGCTTCAGTTTCGGAACTGCTTTCAGCAGTTGAAGAAAATTCATCCGCAGCAAATAAAGAATTTGATTATACAGCTTATTTTAATAATATTGAATCAGAGCTTACAGCGCTTCAAACCGTTTTTTAATGAACACGGAGTTATGAAATGAAAACAGTGCTTGCAATAGATGATGATAAAACGACTCTCGGGATACTGGAGTCGCAGCTGAATTCGCTGGGGTACAGGGTGGTTACTGAGAGGTCCTCTGTCAGGGGAGTGGAGATTGCTAAGGAGTTCCCCCCTGATGTAATCCTTCTTGATCTTAATATGCCTGTAATGGGTGGATTTGAGGTAATGTCTGCGCTCCGCAGGGAGAAGCAGACAAAGGGGGTTCCTGTGATTATGCTTACAGTGAACAAGGATAAAGAGACGGTTGTTGAAGCCATGAGGCATGGCGCCATAGATTATATTGTGAAGCCCTATAATGTTGACAAGCTGAACCTGAAGATTAAGGCTGCAATAAATTACGGCGGAGCACGGAAGCAGCAGAATACCGATGTCTTTATTGAGATTTCACGCAAGGGTGAAATGGCTTTAATTACCATGACAGGCACCATCCGGGATAAGGGGGTGCAGAATGATGTGAAGACTGTTTTCAATCAGTTCTTCATGAAACAGGTTCACGGCAAACCTGTAATTTTTGATATCAAAGGTATGAACGATTTCAGCGGGGATGATGTGAAGGAGCTTATCAGGATACTTACGATGTTTGCTGATTCCAAGATAATGATTGTAACAGGGAAGCATTACGGCACAATTGTCAGCAGCTCTGACATTGAAGACTCCGTTGAGCTTTTTTTATCTTACGGAGACCTTGAACTGGCGCTTAATTAAAGCGCCCCCTTTTCCCCCTCCGGCCTTCGGCCGTCTCCTCAGTATACAGAGGCGACAGCGTTTAGTAAAAACAGCTTGAAATTTAGTAGATTCATTTGATGATTTTGTAATAATTCTTTATAAGAGAGCAGGCATGCCGAAAGTTTTTGAATGGAACGGGTATAAATTTTTCTTCTTTTCAAATGAAGGTGATCCGGTTGAACCGTGTCATATCCATGTGAGAAAAGGGGGTGGTATTGCAAAATACTGGATTGATGATATGGTAACGCTCGATTCTTCATGGGGNNATGGGGGATGACTTCGAAGGAGTTAAATACTCTTGCGATTAAAATAGAAGAGCAGAGAGAATTGATTATGGAGAGATGGAATGAGTTCTTTGGCAAGTGATGCGCGGGCAAGCAGGGTCTGGTTTGATGATTGCAACATGTGGGTCCTTTTCACTGACGGCAGGCAGCTTTCAGTACCCCTTGCTTATTTCCCCAGACTGGAAAAAGCCTCCCCGGAACAGCGTAGTAATTTTGAAATGAGCGGCGGCGGTTATGGCATACACTGGGATGAGCTTGATGAGGATATTCATGTCCAGAGCCTTCTCGCCGGGCAATATGCAAAAGTTGCAGTCTGACTGTATAATTTTTCCCTGTAAAGCAGAGAGAACCGGTTACATAAACTGAAGCGCCCCCTCCGGCCTGCGGCTGTCGTCCCCTTATGCAGGGGAGAGAGTGATAGATGATAATTGATGTTGACATCGTAATACCCCGTAATAATCTTGCTGCATGAAATTCACAGTACTTAAAAAAGATGAAAATAGCTCTGCACGTACATGCGAGCTGACAACTACGCACAGCACCATAAAAACTCCGGTGTTTATGCCTGTTGCCACACGGGGCGCAATCCGGGCCATGACACTTGATGATATTAAAAATATCGGCTTTGATATAATTCTTTCAAATACATATCATCTCTATATGAGGCCCGGCACTGATGTAATTGAAGCCGCAGGGGGCCTCCATAAATTCATGAACTTCAACGGGTCATTTCTTACAGACTCAGGCGGATTCCAGGTGTTCTCGCTCAGCAACCTCTGCAAGGTTCAGGAGGAGGGTGTTGAGTTCAACTCGCACCTTGACGGCTCAAAGCATTTTTTTACGCCGGAGAAGGTTCTGGATATACAGCGCGTTATCGGCTCTGACATAATGATGGTGCTTGACCAGTGCACGGATTACCCCATTGAAAAGGATAAAGCCCGCGCAGCAATGGAAAAGACAATTAAATGGGCTGAACGCTCTCAAAAATACTACAACGAGACATTTGACAGGGAGAGGCAGGCCTGTTTCGCTATTATTCAGGGGAGTGTATACAATGACCTCCGCCGCGAATGCGCTGAAAGGCTTGTGGAGCTCGACCTCCCCGGATACGCGATAGGGGGCCTCTCTGTGGGCGAGCCTAAAGAGCTCTACCGTGAGATGACAGAAAATCTCCTCCCTCACATGCCGGAGAACAAGCCCCGCTACATGATGGGTGTGGGGAGCCCCCTTGAGATACTCTTTGCCATAAAGCATGGTGTAGATATGTTCGATTGTGTGATGCCCACAAGGATTGCGCGAAACGGCACTCTGTATACCTCCGTGGGTAGGGTGAATATTAAAGCCGCGCAGTATGAGAAGGATTTTACCCCCCTTGATCCTAATTGCAGCTGCTATGTCTGCCGGACATTTACGAGAGCTTATCTTCGCCATATATTCAGGGCCGGGGAGATAGCTTCTCTTATATACAACACATACCATAATCTTCATTTTATGAAGCAGTTTATGGATGAGATCCGGGAATCAATAAATGCAGGCACTTTTGATGAAACCTATAAAAAGTGGAGCCTGATCTTTAATGGAGCATGAATCTTCCCCGGCACTCACGGGGTGTCCCCCTCGCGGCTGTAAGGGTATATTTTTTTCAGCAGTACTCTTTTTTTATGGTCATTGATGNNCTTCTATATACTTAATCATTAAATAATAAATTGCGGTAAACTGAATTTCATATCAGTTATCAGCCGGTATCTAAACAATCTGATCATCTTTGTATCAAATAACTAAGTGTTCTTTAAATAATTTTCCGGGTGAACAAATTTTTATATCTGAGGCATAAATTTAATAAAGCTTGACAAGCATTTAAATATGGGTTTATAGTGCTGGATATAGCTGTTTTTTTAAGGAGGAGTCACTTTAATGGATATAAGCTCCAGAGTAAGGGGGGAGGTTGTCATTCTGGATATTTCAGGAGAGATAGACCTTTATAATGCTCCTGAAATTAAAGATATAGTTNNAACAGAAAAAATACAGTGTAGTGATAAACCTGAAGGAAGTAACATATATAGATTCCTCCGGTATCGGAGCGCTGATATCCAGCCTTTCAAATCTTAAGAAGTACCATGGCGGGTTGAAAATTATCAATGTTTTTGCCTCAGTCAAGAAGGTGTTTGAACTGACTAAATTAACCTCATTTTTTGAAATATACGACGGCGAGGATGATGCTGTCAAAGCGTTTCAGCAGTAAAAAAAATACCTAATAAAACAACAGGGGTCATTTTATGAAACTGAGAATTACATTAGCAATCTTATCTATTCTGTCTCTGGCCTTTCTGGCCTGTGAAAAGAAAATTCCTATTCAGGAGCTTGCAAAGGCAAAGGGTGCAATCGCTCAGGCTGAATCTGTCAATGCGGATCAATACAGCCCGGAAGAGTTGAAAACTGCAAAAGAAGAACTGGTAAAAGCTCATGATGTTATCATCAAGGATGAGAAACCTGAGGATTCTGCTAAAAATGCAGAAACTGCCTATATAAAAGCTATGGAAGCCTACAACAAGTCTGCTGTACTTTTTGCATCAGATGCTTTGAAAAAGGCTGATGAAGCTATCGCGGCAGCTGACATGGTTTATGCGGAAAAGCTTTCTCCCGATAACTATACACAGGCCCGTGATTTCTATAACAGCGCGAATGAGAAATTTGAAGCTAAAGATTATCTTCTTACGAATTCTCTGGCTGAAGAGTCATATAAGAAAGCTGTAAAGGCGAAAGAGGAGTCACTTGACAGCAAGTATCAGCTTCAGGCGAAAATTGATGAAGTAAACTCAATACTGGCAAGGGTTGAGAAGTATAATTACCAGTCTTATGCCGGTCAGAAGTATATAACTGCTAAAGATAAAGTAAAGCAGGCATCCTCTTATTATAATAATGATAATCTTAAAGCCGGTTTTGAGGCTGTTGAAGTTGCAAAGATTAATGCTGATGAAGCATATAAAAGCACAATGAATGGAGTATCTTCCTCGAAAATTGCCGAAGCGGAAAAAGCTGTTGCAGAAGCTGAAAAATCCGATGGCGCTGCTTATGCGGAAGAGGATCTCGCTGCCGCAAAAGAAGCTGTTGATAACGCCAAAAGAATGAGAAACAACGGCAATTATGATGAGTCAATCACCTATTCAAATGAAGCTGTAAGGCTTGCCAACAGCGTAATTGAAGAGGGGAATAAATCCGCAATAGCTGCACGAGTTAAGAGTCAGGCTGATAAGGAAGCTGCGGAGAGAGAAGATGCAGAAAAAAAAGCTGCTGAAAAAGCTGAAAGAGACAGACTCGCAGCAGAAAAGGCCGGGAAAGGTAAAGATGTTGCAGAAACTCCGGATGAGGATGAAGATTTCTGGTATTATAAAGTTAAAACATGGGAAAAACATGAAGAGTGCCTCTCAAGAATAGCTGAAAAATACTATAAAAATGCTAAAGCGTGGAAACGTATACATAAAGCTAATCCTGACCTGATTAAAAATCCTGATCTCATCAGACCGGGCTGGGTTATTAAAGTTCCGAAAAGTAAAAGGTAATATTGTCTTAATGCTAATAACGGGTGGTGTAATTCTGACCAGATGAGCAGGATATATAAGAATAGTGAATTCAGTGATACTGAAGAGGATAAACTCCACGATGTGGCAGATACACAAATGAGTGAAGACGCCTCAGATGATTTCCAGGAGGACTCTGATCTCAAAAATGATGAAAATGTTAAACCTTCAGGTAAGGATTTTACAGATTCTTCAATTTCATGGTATCTTGATCAGATAAACAGAATCCCGCTCCTTACACGGGAGCAGGAGGATACACTGGCCCGTGCTTCCCGCGATGGTAGTGAAAAGGCGAAGGATGAGCTAATTAAATCCAATCTCCGCTTTGTTGTATCCATCGCAAAAAAGTATCAGACCAGCGGTATATCCCTTCTTGATCTTATCAATGAGGGGAATCTCGGACTGATTAAAGCTGCTGAAAAATTTGATCCGGACAGGGGATATCATTTTATATCTTATGCGGTGTGGTGGATCAGACAGTCCATTATGCTTGCAATATCCCAGAAAGCATCGCTCATAAGGCTCCCTCTGAACAGGACAGCTGATCTTCAGAAGATCGAACGTGTTCATAAAAAGCTGGAAAACAAATTCGGCCGTGAACCATTAGCAAGTGAGATTGCTGAAGAACTTGATATGGATAACGAGGAGATTAATCACCTCAGAAATATAACACAGGATTTTGTATCTCTCGATTCAACTCTTGGTGATTCAGAGGATACAACAATTCTGGATATGATTGTTGATCCGAAAGCTGATTCTCCTGATGAGCTTGTTGTTGAGGAGTCACTTATCAGCTCTCTTAATGAAGTCCTTGATACTCTCACAGATTCCGAAAAGGAGATTCTCTGTATGAGGTACGGGCTTAACGGATATGAACCGATGTCGCTTCAGCAGATCGGGGACAAGTTTAATCTTTCGAAAGAGAGGATCAGGCAGATCGAGAAAAAAGCAATCAGGCGTTTGAGGCACCCCTCCAGGAGTGCAAAACTGAAAAGCTTTATGCATGATTAAAACAACGGGCTACAGCCCGTTGTTTTGTCCCGGCAGCCGGTTACTCTACTTTCGTCTTCACTCCATAAAAATACCTGCGAATTAACCTCGTATAACTTCAGGATAATGATTGACGATATTGCATCAATGCTGATAACATCAATATAACTTATGTAAGAATAAATGATTTGTTCCTCGCGATAACAGANNCAGATATTGTTTTATTATATAATTAAATGAATAAGAGTTAACAGGAATAATGCTATGAAATATCTCTTCTCAGGATTATTGGCCGGAGCGATTTTAAGTCTCCTGATTTTTCAGGGTGTTTCCGCTTCAGAACTGCATACAGGGTTTTATTTTAATCTTTCCGATTTCGATAATATGCAGGCAATGAATTCAGGGAATTCCGCAGATTTTTATGTTGTGCCCCGCCATGAAAAAACGTACCTGCTGTCAGGGGAGGGGCATCTTGCTAAAACAATTGAAATAAAGGATTCACTGTCTGAATTCAGCGGAAGCGGCCGTTATTATATACAGTATGGTAAAGTAGGCACTTCAATTGAACTCCTTGGCTACAATGGTGAGAGATACTGGAGGCTCACCTCCAGAGAAAAGCCTCTTCTTTCGCGCAATGGAAAGCTTATACTTCTTCTAATAGGTGATCACAGCCGCATCAGAATGTTTGATACAAACGGAAATCCGGCAGGGGTGAAAGAGATTTCCGGCAGACTCTGTACTTCAATAGAATTTTCAGAGGAGAATGATTTTGCCTGTTTCGGATTTGCGGACGGTACATACTATTTCCTGGATGAAAAAGGGTTTGTGATAAATAAGGGAACACTTCCTCCGGGGAATATTGTAAAAGGGATTAGGATAAGCAGCAATGGCCAATATGGAGCTGTTCATTATGGAACTGATCAGAAGGATTGTTTAAGAGCTGTAAATATCGTTGATAATGATTCAGATGATGAAGAGCTGTCCTCTCTCCACGTCATGAAAACAGCCCTTCATGTGGATAATAACGGCAGGATTGCAGTCCTTGATAATGACGCTTTTATTGTTCTTGATGATGATGCTGACATAATATTCAAGGTAAAGCTCCCTGCGAAAAGGCCGGGGCAGGCTGCCATTACAAAGCTTGGGGAGTATTTTTTCCTGGCTTATACAAAAAGTACAGGGGAATCGCAGCTCTACGTTTTTACTGGTGACGGCAGGGTCTTCTATTCAAGGGAGTTCGCCGGTGAATCATATCTTGCTGCGGCTGTCAGGGATGGTTCTGTAATTGTAAGAGGCTCCGACAGTCTGTTTTCGTATAAGATCCATGTTCCAGAGTTCTGATTATCCCCTCCAGTATTGAGGAGTTCCAGTCATTGCCTCTTTTTATTGAGCCCGCAAGAAGTATGCGGGCTTTTTCAATTGCAGCAGTTTCCGCTTCATCAGCCTGTTTAATGCTAAGCAGGTCTCTACTGGCGGATAGAAGTTTCATGATTGAATAGAGCCTGAACCTGTCCATAACCGGATAATTAGATGACAGCTGGTCGCTGTGCCCTGCGTATCGTGTTATGAGCTTTTCTCTGATTAGCCCGATATATTCGAAGGGGGTGATTCTCAGCCAGAGATCATAATCTTCACACGCGGGGAGCTCCTCATCGAAGAGTCCGTACTTTTCAGTAATCTCACGCGAGAATACAACTGACGAAGGGCTGATCATGCAGAGCTTCAGAGACTCGCTGAAGATGTCCCCCTCCTTCTTTAAATGCCTCATGCCGGGATTGACCCTGCGTCCGCTTCTTACCCAGATGTCTTCACTCTGATGAATTTTAACTGAAGAGTTGTTTCTGATAAAACCATTGTCCCAGCGGAGTTTTGAGCTGTGCCATGTATCATCGGAATCGAGGAGCGCAATCCATGGTGAAGAGGATGCGAGAATCCCCCTGTTGCGCGCTGAGCTGACTCCTGAATTCTGCTGGTATATATAGCGGAGTTTTCCGCGATATATACTCTCAATTGAATCTGTCCCGTCTGTTGAACCGTCATCCACTATAATAAGTTCATAATCGATGAAATCCTGAGACAGCACAGATTCAATTGCCCTGATAAGCATCTCTCTTCTGTTGTATGCCGGGATGACAACGCTGAAAAGAGGCATTTATATAAAATATAACTCACTGTCTGAAATGATTTCAAATCCGGCATTTTTTAAAAGCTTTTCCGTATGAGGTACATCGGCAACCTGGAAAACAAAAACGGCCTGATTCTTTTCCCTTATTGTAAAGCCGTAAGCATCCTCAACGTTGATGTTTTCACCTGCAAGAAGAGCAGCGGCCTTATGAAGGCCTCCGGGGGAGTCATCGATCTTTATGGCAACAATGTCCTTTAGTGTCGATGCGAATCCGGCATTTTTAAGGGATTCATTCCCCTGCTGCGGTTTATCCAGAAGCAGCTTGATTATACCGTAATCACCGGAATCGGAGATGGTGATTGCCCTGATGTTGATTCCGTTTTCACTGAGAATCTCAGTGATTCTGCTTATTTTGCCCGGCCTGTTTTCTGCAAAAACTGATACCTGATGCGGCATATCCCCTCCTATATCTTCCTGTTATCTATTACTCTTTTTGCTTTCCCTTCACTTGGGGGAAGAGAACCGGGTTCCATAAATTCAATTCTCGGATTTATTGTAATAAGCGCGCGGAGTTTTTCTCCGATTTCTCTGTTCAGTTTTTTCAGTGCGTTCATATCACCCTGAAAAAGTTTGGAGTAGAGCTCAACCTGAATATGCATCCTGTCAAGGCCCTCTTCACGCTCCAGAACTATGCGGTAATTGTTCCCCACTTCCGGTATATTCATTAGAACAGATTCAATCTGTGACGGGAATACGTTAACTCCCCCCACAATCATCATGTCGTCAGTTCTCCCTTTGATCCTCTCAATTCTGCGGTGAGTCTTCCCGCATTCACAGAGTTCAGGTATAATCCGGGTGAGGTCACGTGTTCTGTACCTGAAAATAGGCATGGCCTCCCTGTTTATATGAGTGAAAACAAGTTCGCCCTCTTCTCCGTCAGGGAGCGCATCACCTGTTTCCGGGTTTATTATTTCAGCAATGTAGTAATCTTCAGCGATATGCATGCCGTTTTTACAACTGCACTCCATTGCCACACCGGGCCCGTTCATCTCGGAGAGGCCGTAGCAGTTATACGCGTCCAGTCCCCACTGTTCTTCGAGTTTTTCCCTTGTGGCTTCCGAATACGGCTCAGCTCCGAAATAGGCTTTTTTTACATTAAGGTCATGAGGATCAATGCCGTTTTCCTTTATCACTTCAACAAGGTGGAGGGCATAACTTGGTGTTATATGGATGATCGAGGTGTTGAAATCCTGCATAAGCTGAAGCTGTTTGAGGCTGTTCCCTGTTGACGAGGGTATAACCATGCAGCCGAGTTTTTCAGCTCCGTAGTGAAGGCCAAGCCCCCCTGTAAAGAGGCCGTAACCCATCATGTTCTGAAAAGTATCCTCTTTGCGCGCTCCTGTGCTGTACATTGAGCGCGCAACCAGTGTCGCCCAGTTGTCGATGTCTTTCTGAGTGTAGAAAATTACTGTTGATTTACCTGTTGTTCCTGATGAAGCATGAAGTCTCACTATATCAGATCTTGATACTGCAACCATTCCGTCAGGGTAGCTGAGCCTCAGATCGTTCTTGGTTGTGAAAGGTATATCTTTCAGATGCTCAATGGTGGTTATTTTTGTGATATCAATTTTGCTGTCAGTGAATAACCGCTTGTAATATGGTGTCCGGGATGCCGCTTCAAGGGCTTTTTTCAGTCTTTCAAACTGCAGGGCTTCAATCTCCTTCCTCTGCATTGTTTCAATCTCTTTCTGGTAGAACATGCTAAACTCCGGTAAGAATTTCTTTCACGTAAAAGTTCTATCCTTTGAGCTTTATGTCAATAAGTTATAAAATTTTTTGATTAGTCTTTTTCGATCTTTTAACGGGAGTTAATGTATAAACGGGAGGGTGACTTTAGAGCATTCAATATTTTCTGTATAAATGAGTATAAAAAACTTTCTTTACACAGAAATAACGGTTCTGATAATGCTCACCAAAATAGATAATCCCGGAGGTTTCAATGAATATACTGATTTTTGGTCCTAATGGAAGCGGCAAAGGGACACAGGGAGCAGTTGTACAAAGAAAGTTTAATATTACCCATGTTGAGTCAGGTGCGCTATTCAGGGAAAATATTAAAGGCGGTACTGATCTCGGCAGGAAAGCCAAGGAGTATATCGACAGAGGGGATCTTGTTCCTGACGGAATTACAATCCCCATGATACTTGACAGGCTTAAGAAGGATGATTGCAAAAACGGATGGCTGCTTGACGGATTTCCCAGAAACCCGGAGCAGGCAGAAGCGCTGGAGAAGGCTCTTGAAGATGCGGGGATAGCTCTCGATTATATTATAGAGATCTCTCTTGACCGCGATACTGCCAGAAAGAGAATTATGGGGAGACGCCTCTGTGAGAATGATAATAATCATCCGAATAATATTTATATCAATGAGATTAAACCTGCAGAGAAAGATGGAGAGATGATCTGCCGGATCTGCAGCGGAAAGCTTTCAATGCGTGCGGATGATCAGGATGAGAGTGCTNNTGCTATTAATAAGAGGCATGAAATCTATTATGATGATGTCAGCGGAACAATGGCTGCTGTTAATTATTTCAAGAAACTTGCTTCAGACGGAAAGATGAAGTTTGTCGAACTGGACGGCACTCCAAGCGTGAAGTCAGTCAGTGAAAATCTGGAAAAGAATCTTAAATAAAATGACGAAACAGTAAAAAAGGCTTTGAAAAAAAGCCTTTTTTATTATACAGAATAAATGTATCAGAAGGAGATTATTTATGAAAAAAGTAATGATTGTTTTAGCAGCAGTTTCACTCTTTTCTGCGGCTCTCTTTTCTAATCCTGCTATTATGGGTAAGCATAAGGATAAACTCAAAGACGGGAAGAAAGTGGACTGCGGATACTGTCATCAGACAGGGCTGAAAATACCCCAGAAGAAGGGGCAGATTAAAGACGATAAGCTTAATGGTAAAAAGTATTCACAGATTAAGGGCTGCAATGGCAAGGGGTGCCATATCTGATAATCTCTCCCCGGACTTACCCGCAATTGTAGGTCCGGGTTGCATTCCTCCGTTTTATTCGTTTCCTCTCCTGTTTTTTTATGACATCCGGCTGCTTTTATTGTATATTCAAATAACATTAATCATAGAGCTTTATTTTATTTGACATTACTGAAAAAATATGCTTCAGTGACAGAACTATAAAAAGAAGAGTGTGTGTTATGGAAACAAAATACAGATTGGCTGTTATCTTCAATATCATTCCGGCAGTAATAAATATTATTGTATCAGTTTGGTTCTTTGTCAGTTTTGCAGGACTGGAGTTCAGGGGATATCTTCTCGGCACAATACTTGGAATAATACTTTCTGTTATATGGCTTGTTCAGGTCAGGAAAGCTTCCGGAACTCACGCAATAAAGCTTCTTAAACTCACCTACAAATGGTTTTTTGTTAAATTTGCTGTACTGGTGGTTTTTATTGCCGGAGTTTATTATCTCATTGAATTCAGCAGGGAGTGGTTTGTGGTATCATTCTTTGTGGCGCTGGCCATGAGTGCCGTGGTTGAACTCTGGTTTTACAGTTCAATAAGCAAAGATAGCTGATTTTTCTCCAATAATTAATGGCAGGGACTATTTATGGGAATTGAAAATCTTAAGAAAAAGTCGCATGAAGAACTTATTGAAATAATAGAAAAACTTAATCAGCAATATGAAATAAGTATTGATGATGAAAATAATGAGTTCAGATCCGTTGATTTCAGGACAATAGTTGAAGCTGCCTATGATATTATCTTTGTGATTAACAAGGATATGAGGATTCAGTACACAAACCAGGCGTGGAAAGACGCTCTTGCTTCTCGGGATGCAACACCCGGAAGGCTTTACACTGACTACCTTCATGAGATAGAGCTTGAAAGGGGAAACTTTGTCGTAGAATCGGTTCTCAAAAAAGGGCAGGTTTTCAGAAATGAGCTTCTGAAGATATATGAAAACGGGAAACCCTATTACTTCATGACAAACTTTTCACCTATCAAATCAAAAACAGGTGATATTATCGCTCTTATCGGAGTTATGCGTAACTATACCGAACAGTACTCGATGCAGAAAAAGCTTAAAGAGAATTCCAGAATTCTTGAGGATAAGGTTCAGGAACAGATAAGGCAGGCTGAGGAACTGAAGAACCTCAGAGATTTAAATGAGGATATTATAAACAATGCACCTATCGGTATGTTTATGGTGGATTCCTCCGGTATTGTAATCAATGAAAATCCTGTTCTCAGTAAAATAATGGTGAGGGAGCAGAACTCACTTATAGGAATTAATATTATAAAATATTCCGGTTTTATTGAAGCCGGATTCACCAGAATTTTTGAAGAAGTACTTTTTTCCAGGAAAACAATCAAAGCTAATGAAATAAGATATATACCGATTTCAGGCCTGACGGAACTTGTGGTGAATGTAACTTTTGACCCAATTCTTAACCGTTCCGGTAATGTCGAAAGAGTACTCATTATGATCGAGGACGTTACTGAGCAGGTTCAGGCCAGGGTAAAGGCGAACCGTAATGAAAAGATGAGCGCACTCGGACTCCTCGCATCCGGTGTTGCTTCTGAATTGAAAGGCCATATCAACAAGATGGTAATGGATCTTAACTTTGTTGATACCAATGTTGAGGAACACAGTCCGGCAGAGGAATATGTTGACTCTCTTAAAAAAGAACTTGAACGGATTAAGACTATCTCTGAGCAGCTTCTTGCTCTTTCTGTTATTGATGAGAGAGAAAAAGATGTATGCGAGTTGAACAAAATTGTTACCGGTCACCCGATTGATGTTTTCATTAACAGGCTGAAAAATGACGGCATGAATGTTGTGATTAATCTTCCTGAAGTAAGTCCCGAAGTTGTTGCTACACCAAATCAGATTCAGCAGCTTCTGATCCAGTTTCTTGAAAATGCCGAAGATGCAATAGAGCCTGAGGGGACTATCGAGATTTCAGTTGAGTCGATTGTTGAGGGTGATGAGGCTTATGCTGTACTCACTGTGACTGATGACGGTATGGGAATACCGGAAGAACATATGAAAAAAATATTTCAGCCTTTCTATACAACCAAAGGTAAAAAAGGTACCGGTTTAGGGCTTATGATTGCCATGAACATTATAAGCAATTTAGGCGGGACTATCGGTGTAAAAACAGAACCGGGTATCGGTACCTCATTTAGAGTGGTATTGCCGCAGAGGAATAAGTAGAGGGGAGGCTCCATTTATATGATCAGCAACCGTGAAGAAGTAAAGAATATATTCGAAAAAGACGGATACAAAATAATTATACTTGATGAGAAGCCGGAGGGATCCGGTATTGATGGTGCCCTGGAAGCGGCCCATGCCGGTGTTCCCGGTGTAATGCCTGAATTTACTGAAATTAAAGAGACCATCAGAAGGGCTCAGGGGATTTCCGGTGGTGAACTTGTGAAGATGATCCCCGAAGGGGAATATGATATACCCACAATCGTTGAATACCTGAACTGGCATATGCAGAATATCGGTGAGACTGTAATAGGCCGCAGCGATATAATTATGCAGGCTATTTACGCCATTCTTACAGGTGAGCATATGCTTCTCCTGAGCCGTACAGGTATGGCTAAGTCTTATCTCGCAAGTTCAATATTTAATATATTTGAAGGCGCAAGGATATTTTCATCTCAGGCGAGCAAAGATCAGACTCCTGACAACTATTTCGGCCCGTATAACATTGAAGAGTTCAGGAAGGGGCGGATCAGGCATAACATAAAGGGCTCGATTATTGAAGCGAACCTTGTGTTTCTTGATGAGTTTTTCGACGCAAGCGATGTAGTTTTAAGGTCACTCCTCTCAGTGCTTAATGAACGAAAATTTGTTAACGGCTCTGAGCAGATAGATGCTGTTGTCCATACAGCTGTTGCAACTGCCAACTATATGAGGATGAATGAGGTCACAGAGGCTGTTCTTGACAGATTCACCTATAAAGCTATTATTCCGGAAGACAACAATGTCTATAATCAGCTGCTCATTGACCAGACATATACTTCAAGCAGGGGAAGGCCCATTGAGCCGGAAAAAAAGATCTTTTTTAACCAGATACTTTTTCTGCATGATATAATAACGAATAAGCACAGGGATATAAAAATTGTTGTCCCTGAATTCATCTACTTCATGAAGAATGTTTTTGTGACAAAGTACACCAGCGAGATGAGAAAGAATGATCACAAATTTTTCATCAGTCCGAGAAAACAGGCTAAACTTGGTGATTTCCTCCGGGCATCTGCTGTTATTAACAACAGGTTTGAAGTTACCATGGATGATCTTAGAGATATGCATATAGCGCTCTGTACACTTAACAGCTATGTCTCCGTGAAAAACCTCGATAAATCTGAAAAGGATCTCTATCTTGATGTATATCAGAAGACAATGAATCACTTCAAAGCTAACGGCGCTATTTCACAGATAGAGTTTCTTCTGAATATCAGACAGCTTTTTGAGGAAATCAGAAATGATCCGGAGAAGAAGGAACTGATTCTGAAAAAGAGTTCGGTTCTGGACAGCCTGAGGAACCTGCTGAAAATGGTTTTTTCAGGAAGACGGAGAGATGATGAGGAAGAGGCTCTTACACTGGAGTCCCTGAAAAAAAGCGTGTTTGAGGTCAACTCCTCGGTGGAAGAGGTTAACGAACTTAAAAATGGAATTCTTAAAGAATACAGGGATCTGATCTAAGAGGGCCCTGTATGTCTTCTCAATTTAATGGTGAGGATTTTTTTGAGTACTGGGATTCCCTGGGGCTCTTCGATAATATCCAGGTGATACTCCCTCCTCAATTCCTTGTTCTTTTTGAGATAGCAAGAAATCTTTTCACTGACAGGACATCTGCTGACGCATTTAATGCCATTGAAGAGATTTCAAAGGAGGACGCAGTATATATCCCCGAAAGGGAACAGAGCATCTCCGTTAACAGAATTGAGCGTCAGGTCCCCCTGAGCGATAGAATGGAGATCGAAACATACAAGAATATCATTGACCTGAAAAGGGCTCTCCCCAGGGAACTTGCAATGGATGATGATATCTTCTCCGCCAAACTTTTTACCAGGACACTTATGGTTCAGAAGCATTATGAATCCGAAAGTGATCACTTTAAACCAGTAACAACACTCATAAATGAATCCGGCAGAGATGCCAACCGTTTTGAGCAGATATTTTATATTCTTCTTGATACATCCAGATCAATGGATATGCACATGAGAGCTTTTTATTCAAAGTGTATAGTTGCTGAATTCCTCAGAAGAAAGCTTACAACAAACGCGCGTCTTTTTTTCAGAACATTTGATACACAGACAGGGGACCTCTATAAAATTGAAAAGAAAGAGGATTACCCTTTTCTCATCGAAAAAGTTTTATTCGCCACTACCGGAGGGGTAAGCACCAATCTCCAGAAAGCTGTGTACCAGGCTGTTGATGATATAAACTATACAAAGGATATGGCAAACGCGGAGATTCTTGTCGTCACTGACGGTGTCAGCAGAATTGATCCTGACGAAATGATTGCCAGGCTCGGCAATGTGAAGCTTCATGTGCTGAAAATTGGTGAGGATATGCCTGAACCCGATTTCTATGAAATAAAATCAGCTTTTGCCGGGGAGGGGGTCGATTTCGACCCCACTACAATCAAGCTGAAGGATGTTAAGAATATAATCAATAATCCGGATTCCTGCGAGAAACCTCTTACTGCCTACGAAAAACGTGCGTACAGGCTGATTCTTGATTATTCCAACAGGATGTTCAAGGATCTTAAAAGGGTGGCAAAAAATTATATCGAAGTGGGTGACCTGAAGACAGAGGGCCTCTACGATGTATCTTATGAGAATCTTGAAAACCTTTTTCACTGGATTAAAAAACTGGAGAGCACAGATCCCCGTTTCCTCAACGGAGATGAGAAGGAACGCCTTTATAAACAGGTTTTTTTCCTGGGGCAGTATCTCAAAATGCTTATTGAATACGGAAAGACAAATCAGGTTGAGCTTAAAGCCTTCTATAGCCGTATAGAAAAGCTGAAGTCGGAACTGATGAAGGACACTGAACTTTTCCTCATGATAGTACGTGCCGGGAAATACCACGAAGACAAAAAGAAGCTGAAACTCGACAGAAAAGAAGCCCGCAAGCTTATGAAAAACATGTCGATGAAAAAACAGAAGATAACAACAGAGGACATGAAAAGAGCACAGCTTTCCTTCAGTTTCCAGCCGGGAGAAGGGAGTGTCGGTATGCTCTTTAAACTCCTCTTTATAAAACTGATGCAGTTCCTGAAGATTCTATTCACAAATCCTAAATCTCTCTTTAAAAAAGAGGAGGGGGAGAAATTCGCAGGTATTGAGTATTATGACGGTAAAGATAAGAAAACCCTTCGTTAAAAATGAAGGGTTTTCCGTGTGATGCGCAAGCTTCAGTTTTTTACTTAACCTTATTCTTGTACCACTCCACTGTCTCAGTCATTATTTCAAGATTATCCTTTTTAGGATGCCATCCCGTGAGGCCCTTGATTTTATCACAGTCAAGATACACGCTGTGAAAAATGAAAAGAAGGTGCTCTCTTGTGAAATAGTTTACATTAGAAGGCATAATCAGGAATGAAAATAGTTTCGCCTTTAGCGGAGTTATATGCTTGATCGCAAAGTCCAGTTTGCATTTTTCCTTAATTTTCACTATCTGCTCCATCTGAGTCGGAACATTATCTGAGCCAATATTGAATATCTGTCCAAAGGCCTTGTTCCCGGCCTTGTATATTTTGAGGAACGCCTCAGCAGCATCATCAGGCGCCAGGAGCTGAAAATGCGTGTCGCCGTTGCCGGACATATACATTACATTGTCATTACCAAGTCCCATAGCCATGTAGAGCGTGATCAGTATCGCCGAATTTTTTACCTGCGGCCCTGTAACTACTGATGGTCTCATTATTGTAAGATTGATATTATTCTTTTTAGCATAAGCCGTACATATCTGTTCAGCTTTCCACTTGTCTTTTCCGTAAGCTGTGTAGGGTTTTTTTCTGTCCTCTTCTTTCAGGGGGAAAGAATCAGTCTTTCCGTAAACAGCATATGAGGATAGGAAAATAAATCTGTTAATTTTGGATCTTTTAGCTGCGATCATTACGTTTAGGGCACCGGCAGTATTGATTTTTTTCATCTTTCTGCGCCCTGTTTTCTGGGCACGGCTTTTGTCCATGAGGTGGATTATTGTGTCACACCCTTTACATGCAGTGAGAAGTTTTTTAAATGTAAAGAGATCACCCTGTATGAATTCAACTCCCTCCGGAAGAGATTCAGGTTTATACATGTCGTAGCATCTGACTTTTTCGCCGCTGTGTAAAAAATTTTCAACCACTGCTTTGCCGAGAAGAGAGTTTGAACCGGTAATTAATATCATGAGCGACCTCCAATTTATATCTATTTAACAGGAAATGAACCAGCAGAATTATAATATAACTTTGAATTCATAAGTCAAGAAGAAATAGAAAATGGAGCTTTAAATGAGGAGGGTATCAGTTGCGGCTATTTCAGGTGACCTGCTGAGATGAAATTCTCAGAGGGGAGAGATGTTCTGCCCGGAAGAATTCCAGCTTCTCCGGAATACAGTATCCCCTCTACCCGCCCTTTTATACGGGACTGTTCGTTTTTTAAAAACAGTTCAGTCGTATTCCTGATGTCCGGTGCCAGAAAGTATTCACCGGCAGAGAGTATAATTTCCTGGATTTTAAGAGAGGGGTCCCCTTTCACCGCATACCTGACTCTGCCATTCTGCTCAGAAATTACGTCATAATCCGTTAATGAAAGCTTCCACAGCTCCTCTTCGGTGAATATAGATAGGGGGAGCTCTGAACCATCTGAGAGAAACCGGCCTTTTGTGTATCCAATTCTTTCTCCAGGCAGGCCGATTACCCTGAGGAGCTTTCCGGTTGAGCCGGAATTTACTGCAACAATATCTCCACTGCTGTAACCTGAAAGATTTATTTTTTTTATAGCGATGAGATCTCCTTTCCTGAAAAGAGGGGGCTGTGCTTCATCAGCTTTTGTAATTTCAAAAACTGAGAGAAAGAGCACAATCGCAACAACGGTCAGGATAATGTTAACGCATGAAAACAGGGAATATAATACAGAAGAGTTGTACCATGACATAAGAGTTTTCTTTTTACGGNNCGGCATTTTAAAAAAGAGTGAACTCCGGAGGAGATAGTTATAAGAACAAATAAAACGACAGAGGCAAATATCTCTTCAGTCATAGATTCAGAGCTGTTTATAAAAGAGTAGAAGGGGACAGCAAGAATAGCTATTAATCTTGATAAAGAGAAAATTATTCCGCTTAACGGAATCCCGGCGTAAACCTCGCCCAGTCCGGGGATAAGTAGGGACATTATGAGTGACAGCCACGGCTCTGTTTTTCTTTCAGTGGTTGATACGATGACTCTTGTTCTCAAAAAATAATCTCCAGTCAGCTGATGAATGAACGGATGAAGTCACTGACTCTATCCTTACCTGATATTATTCCGCAATGCCCTTGGCATTTATTCTTTTATCCGCAGAGTGCCGTGAGGTCAAACAGATTTTCATTTTATGAATATTTGTTGACTTGCCTGAAAACTCCTTTACCCTGTGATTATCATCTGGCGTAAAAGTATTCCGGAGGCCCTCTTGAATAGATATATCTTCAAAAGATTCATTCTGATAATTCCAGTAGTAACAGTTCTTCTTTTCTCAGGAGATTTTTCATCTGAGGCTCAGAACGCTGTGTCTCTTAATAAAGAGGGTTGGAATTACTATACAAGGACGGAGTATGACAGGGCTCTTTTTAATTTTCTTGCTTCCATAAGGATGAATCCGGGGTATAATGATTCTTTTCTCGGGGCCGGGAAGACCTATTACCAGATGGGGATTTATGATAAAGCTCTGGATATGTTTCTCGGCGTACTGAGGCTCGACAGTAATTCGGTGGATGCCCTTAATGGAGTGGGTATGGTCCTTTCTGAAACGGGACGTTTCAGTGAGGCAATAACATATTTTGAGAAGGCGTTCTCTCTGTCAGGTTCATCACTGGAGTCGCAGTACGGACTTGCTTATGTCTATTACAGGATGGACCGGAAAGTCTGGGCGAAGAGGAAGCTGGAGAATGTATTTAAAAGTAATCCGTATCATTTTGATTCACTCCTTCTCATGGCTGAAATTAAAACAGAAGAGGGGAGATTGAAGGATGCCCGTGGATATATCGAGAAGGCTATTGACAGCAACAGTCAGTCACCTGCGGGTTTTGCGAAGTATGGCCGTATCCTTTTTAAAAACTATATCATAGAGAATAACTCTGACTCGCTGGCTGAAGCCCGTGAATCATACGCTAAAGCCCTGGCGATCAATCCGGATAATTACAATGCCAACTTCGACATGGGACTCATGGAGCTTTATGAACTTGAAAGTATCATGTTTGAAAACGCGCTGTCAGGTACTTCGGACAGAAATATAATTGAACAGAAAACAGATTCTGCGGCATCATATATATCAAGCGCAAACAGAGTAAACCGGAACAGTCATGCAATGTATGCCCTTGCGCTCTCCAGTGAAATGGCTGGCGACCGGCCGCGCGCTCTGGATACCATGCTTGAACTTTATGCAAAAATGCCTTCTGACCCGGTGCTCAGGGCAAAAATTGAGGATTTTCTTATACTCAATGAATATAAAACGGCGCATCCGGCCCGTATTATGCTTTCATCTGAAAACATAGAGCTGTCGCAGGCTGCCGGGCGGGAAACACTTCACACCAGCGTGATATACTATTTAAGACGGGCAATGCTGATGAATCCCCTTAACCGCGATGTAAGGGAGAAACTTATAAACTACTATTCTATTCTTGATTACAATATTATCATGATTGATGAGATGAAGAGCCTTCTTAAACAGTACCCTGAGTTTAAATATCAGGAGATGCTGAACATCGAGATCATGAAGCGGCGGGACAGACTCTATTACCGTGAGGGATATTCAATTGACGAAGTCCCCAGGGATGTACCTGTTGTTCTTGTTATGAATTTTGATACAATGGGTAAGATATCCAATCACCCTGATGCAGGGAGGATTGCAGCAAGGGGGGTTACTTTTGCCATGCAGCAGTATGGCAGAATGAAGGTCACAGGGCTTGGTGAGCGGGAATCTGCCGCAGGGTATCTAAAGACAAACGGTGATAATCTTTTCCGCAGTTTTAAAAGAATAAAAGAACTCTACGGGAAAGATAACAGAAGGCTTGACTATATTATTTATGGTGAGATCTCCGAAGTTGAAGATTATCTTAATGTAAACTGCAGGATTATGGATGTGGATAAGGGATTTATCATAGGGGAGATTTCTGATTCAAAGAAAGGGAAGGAAAATCTTGCAAAGATATCACTTAATCTGGCAGGGAAACTCTATGATATGATGCCGTATAACGGGCGTGTTATTAAAACAAAAGAGAAAGGGATACTTGTTAATCTGGGGCTTGTGGACGGAATAAAAACCGGGAGTCAGCTTGTGATTTACAGAAACAGCCGTGCGAGATCAACCAATGACATTATGCGGACCGGGGAACTTCTTACAGTAAAAGAGGCTGATACATTTATCAGTTATGCTGAACCGGACAGGACCGACCTGCTCAATGAAATAGATTCAACAGTCAGGGTTTTTCCGTTGAAAAACCGGAGAGCAAAAAAAATAGAATAAAAATCAGAGCATTGGAATCAGAATTTTAGCGTAGGTTTTCGTTGTACCGTCGGTGCTTACAACGAAGTTTTTGCTTGTTATATTTATATTTTTGAGAAGTACCACTATCATTGAAAGCCCCAGTCCCATCCCTTCAGCCTCGGGGTCAGGGTTTTCCATGAAAAATTCAGCAATATTGTCATACTTTGACGATTTCTTTATCCTTTCGTTTATCCTGTCCATCTCTTTCTTTGTGAGCGGCATGTTGTTTATAACTTCGATAAAAAGATGCCTTTTATAAACTTTCAGATAGACCCTGGTGGAGAGGTGATATTTTTTTGCTTTAAGTCCATATTCAAGAAGTGATCTTTCGTTAAGTATGCTGCGGACTTTTTTTACAACTTCAACAGGATCATCCGGGTTCTGAATTATTCCGTCATCAATAAGTATTTTTTTTGCGGTTGCCTTGGTGGCGTTGGAAATCAGTTCTTTTATACAGGAATAAACAGGTGTGAATAGATCCACCCTGTCATGTTTTTCAAGAATTTTTGCTATCGCGAATTTTATCCTCTCCTCTGTTCTTTCAAGCGCAGAGTAGGTCACGAAAACTATATCGCTTTCGTTTAGTACCGCTGTAATTATATCGGTCTGCCAGGATTCATCGGTTTTAATTTCAGCCATATTGCAGTTTTATCCGGTATCATGATTTTCTGAGAACTTTATTTTTAGAGCATTCTGGTACGTTTATAACGGTTAACGATTGAATTAGCTCTCCATCCGTCATTCCCGCCAAGGCGGAATCCCATAGTGCCAGTTTTATGAGATTCCGGCANNTCACTACGGCCGGAATGACGAAGCCCTGATTATTCCGTGAAATAGAATAGTTCTGGAAATATGTCCGCTTAACTGGAATATCGTACCATACTTAAAATTTAATGATTATTTATTGATTTTTTTCAACAATAAAATTTAACTGTAGCTATTAAAATCAAGTATCTCTGACGGAGCAGGTTGACTGAATGAAATCCATATTTGACATGAGCGGAACAGAGAAGGCAGCTGCATTACTGATGATTCTCGGGCCTGAAATTGCTTCAGATATCATGAAACATCTTGATGAGGCAAGCATAGAGAAGCTCAGCTCGGAGATGATCAGGATAAAATCGCTCCCTGCCGGGGAGAAAGAGGACCTGTTCGGTGAATTCCTGATAGAATTGAAGCGGTCGTCAAAACAGACCTATGGAGGGAAAAACCGCGCAAGGAAGCTGATTGCAGATACTTTCGGCGATGAAAAAGCCGAAGAACTGATTAATAAAATTGAAAACCGTGATGCTGAAACTGCTTTTAAATTCCTGGATGAGGCAGATGACCGCGATTTTATAACTTTACTGAAAAATGAACAGCCCCAGGTCATCGCACTGGTGATTAAGTATGTGAATCCAAAAAAAGCCGGGCAACTGATGAAGTCCCTTGACTCAGGTACTGCGAAGACTGTTGCACTGAGGATTGCGAAGATGACCTCCCACTCCCCTGAGGCGGCTGTAGCTGTTGCAAGGGCCATGAAAAAACGTTATAACGAGATGAAAAGAAGCGGATCTGCTGATGAACATGCTAACGGCATAGAATCACTGATAAGCATCATCTCCCACATGAGCAGCGAACAGGAGAAGAAGATACTTCAGAGTATGGATATATCCATGCCCCATATTTCAAGGGAAATATCCGAGAGGATCTTCAGCTTCGAAAATGTTCTTAATCTTACAAATGTTGAGATCAGGATACTGATAGATGAGATTAATGATGACTACCTCATTGCAAAAGCGCTTAAGGGTGCAGGTGATGAGATTAAGTTCAGGTTCATGCGGAACATGAGCCAGAACAGGGCCACGGAAATTCTTGGTGAAATGGATCTGCTGGGGCCTGTTAAACTTTCAGAGATAGATGAATCCAGAAGCCGGATAGTTGATATTATGCGTGTGCTGAATGAAAATGGTGTAATATCATTAAGACGGAGCGGGGAGATTTACGTTGAGTGATCAGTTTCTGTCGCCGATCCACTCCGAACCGTCGCTGTAGAACTCCTTTTTCCATATTGGAACCCGCTTTTTTATCTCATCAATAATATATCTTGAACTCCGGTATGATTCATCCCTGTGTGAGGATGAAACTGCTATTACTATTGAAGCCTCGCCGATGTTGACTCTTCCAAACCTGTGGACAATCAGTATTCTGCCTGTATCCCATTGAGCCAGAGCTTCATCTGCTATTTTGTTAAGTTCCTTGAGAGCCATTGTGTCATATATTTCATAATCGATATGAATTACTGTTTTCCCTCTCGAGTGGTTCCGCACTTTGCCGATAAAAACAAGATCAGCTCCATCCGACGGGGACTCGCCATGTGCGAGAAGCGCATCAAGGTTTATAGTTTCGGTCTGGGTTATAATCTGTTTCATGTCAGCCTCCGCTTACAGGGGGGAAAATTGCAACGGTGTCGCCATCTTCAAGAATTGTACCGGAGTCTGTGTACTCCTCATTAACAGCAATAAGAAGAATCCCTTTTTTTTCTGAAACAGCGGGGTATAAACCGGTCAGTTCTTCGATGAGTTCATTTACGCTTACAGGTTTTTCAAAAGAGAAATCTTTCTCTGTAAAACCGCAGATGTCTTTCATTGACGCGAATAGTTTCAGACGGATTCTGATCATACTGCAGCTGTTTTTTTCTGTGACTTGTCGCGCTTTGTCATAAAAACATAATGCTTAACATATGGCTGAAGGCCTTCAGGGAAAAGAGAAGTATCAGCGCTTTTAGGATCGCTGATGAGCTGGTCTATGTCAGTTTTAGGAACATCCTCTTCACTTGCGTCAATAAGGATTTTAAATCTTTTAATGATTTCATTATCAACAGCGTCTAAAGACATCTTGTGCATCTGATTGTATAACTTTGTAAGATTGGTCTTTTTGGTGTTTTTTCTCACTTTTTTGGCTGTGCTTTTTGCCCTTGGCGGCATAAAACCCCCCTGAATTAAAGTAATAACGCCGATTTTAGCTGAACGGCATAAACTGTAAACACAAATTTTTTACGGATTGTAAACCTGCGTTTGAATTATTTACAATAAAAAAATAAAAAGGCAGAGTTAAAAAAATTGA
>DINC01000179.1:31081-31533 GCA_002425885.1 Spirochaetia bacterium UBA5550
ATCAGTTTCTTATACCGATATAATAACTGAAATACTGTCAAGAGGAATACATGATATGAAACGTGCAAGATGCGGAAAAGATATTACTGACCTGAATCACTTCTTTATTCCCGTTAAGAACAGAAAAGAGGGGTTAAGATACTGCATTAAGTGTGCAAGGGAAGAGAATATTGTCACTCTGATATAAACCTGTGGTTCTGAATTATTTGTACGCCGCAATAAAAACTGCTTTGAATTCATATCCACAACAGCAATTATGCCTTCAGGCATGAACCTGAAAAAAATAATCATAACAGCATTTATCCTGTGTCTATCCTTTCTTTTTTTAATCAGCAGGAGGGGGGAGCATGGCAGCATACCCCCCCCGGAAAATCCCGGAAGGATAATCTCGCTGTCACCTTCTGTAACAAGGTGTATAATAGATCTCGGGGCTGAGGATCTGCTCGCGGGTA
>DINC01000179.1:31556-35499 GCA_002425885.1 Spirochaetia bacterium UBA5550
CGGGAAAAAATTATAGCGCTTAATCCCGATCTTGTGCTGGTATCTGAAGAGGACAGGTATATTCAAAAGCTTCCGCTTCTTGAGAAATTCGGGCTCAGGGTGGAGGTTCTGGCGCGGAACAGGGATTTCAATTCAATGTGCGGGAATTACAGGCGCCTCGCAGCAATTACAGGGCGGAGTGAGACCGCAGAATTGAAGATATCTGAATACAAAAGCAGGATCAGCAGAATTGTCAGGCCGGCGACCCCTCCGAAGATTGTTTTTCTTGTGTCTGTGAAGCCTCTTGTTACAGTCTCAGGCGATTCGCATATTTCGGCAATTATAAATGATGCCGGAGGTTGTAATCCGTTTGCTGATGCTGATACTGCTTATCCTATTCTCAGCCTTGAGTCGCTGCTCCTTTCCGGAGCTGATGCTGTTATTATAATGACCATGGGTTATGATTACGATATTAAATCGTTGATTTCCGGTTATAAGAATGTTGATTTTATCACGAAGGGGAATGTTTTTACCACAGGAGATGAGAACATCCCTTATTATACTCCACGGGATTACACAATTTCTGTTGAGAAAATTTCATCACTGATTAATATGATAAAAAGATGAGTAGAAGAAAAGTTTATATCATTATCGCGGCTGTGCTATCCGGGTCATTACTGGCCGGTATCTCTCTTGGAACGGAGATAATAAATCCTGCTGAAGCGTTTTTTACTCTGCTGGGCGGTGAGAGTTCTCTTAAAAGTGAGGTAATACTGAAACTCCGTGTACCCAGGGTGTTTGCCGCACTCTTTGTGGGTGCTTCTCTCTCTGTGTGCGGAGCAGTATTTCAATCGGTGTTCAGAAATCCCCTTGCGGACCCGTTTATTACCGGTGTATCGGGAGGAGCTGCCCTGGGTTATTCAGTGGCGGTAATATTCTCTTTCCCCCCATTTGCTGCAGTTATGTCAGCTTTCTGCGGGAGCCTGTCCAGTATTGTTATAATATATCTCCTTTCGCGACGAGCCGGTTTTACAGGCAGCAGTTTTATACTTTCCGGTGTTGCCTTGAGTTTTATTTTTTCATCATCTGTTATGCTTCTTTTTTCCATGGCTAAATCGGAGAGTGTACATAAAACTATTATCTGGATGATGGGAGATCTGAACTCCTCGGGAAATCTTCAAGTCACTGTATCTGTGATTGCTGCGGGTATAATGATTGCATTATGGCTGTTCCACAGGCACCTCGATATTATAGCTTTCGGTACCGATTTTTCGAGGAGTTCGGGTGTAACATTTTTTGAAATAAGACTGATTATAATCCTCGCTTCATTTCTTGCCGCGCTTTCGGTGGTCATGGGCGGGATAATCCCCTTCGTAGGGCTCATGGTTCCGCATATCGTACGTATATTTGCAGGTTCAGGAAGTTATTCACTGCTTCCGTTATCAGCGGCAGCAGGGGGAGCCTTCCTGATGTTATGCGACGCCATGAGCAGAACACTGGTTGTACCTTACGAAATACCGGTTGGTGTAATAACCGGCCTTTCCGGTGGACTATTTTTTCTCTTTTATGTGTTAAGGAGCAGGAGAGAGTTTTAGTATGAGCGAAGAGCTTTTCAGAATTACAGATGCTGATGCGGGGTACCGGAAAAACTGTTTTATAAAAAATCTCTCTTTTTCGGTAATAAAGGGGGATTTTATTTCTCTCATAGGGCCTAACGGTGCGGGGAAAAGCACAATTATTAAGCTCCTTTCGGGGATTCTTTCTCCATTCGGCGGAAAAGTTGAGTTCATGGATAGGGATATCCGCAGTATTGGCAACAGGGAACTTGCAAAAAGTTTTTCAGTTGTCAGTCAGATTTCAGGTGAACTCCCGGATTTCACCGTGAAAAACTTCATCTCTCTCGGCAGGTTCCCCTTCTTTGATATACTTGACGGGAATGACGCTGACAATTCATATATTGAAATGGCATCCCGCACCGGGGTAACCCGTCTGCTGGATAGAAGTATACGTGAGCTATCTGCGGGAGAGTTTCAGCTTGTACAGGTCACGAGAGCTCTGGTTCAGAATAAAAATATTCTCCTCCTCGATGAACCGGTTTCAAACCTGGACTACAGGCATATAGTCATGATTATGGATATTCTGAAAAAGCTTCATCATGAAGGCACAACAATTATCTGCGCTTTACATGACGTTAATGCTGCAATGGACTACTGCAGTCGTGTGGTCGCGATAAAAGATGGTGCAGTTTTTTTTGACGGAGAACCGGATGTGGTGATAAATCAGAATTCAATGAGCGGGCTTTACGAAACGGAATTTTATTGCGGAATCAGCCCTGTTACAGGGAGGCCTCTTCTCCTCCCCGTGCCGGGCAGTTTCAGGTAGTTCTACCAGTCGTCACTCTGTCTGTCTTTGTATTTGTCACGTACTGTTGCTGTAATATCATCAAGATAGAAGAACTGCCATTCAGGATGTATAGTCTGGTTTCCCGGCCTGTACTGGAAGTGAAGAATCTTCAGTTTTTTCTCCTGCTCAAGATATGCATCCTGCTGTTTGATTTTTTTCGCAAGATTAAGTGTCAGCTTTTTCCAGCCGAGAAAGTTCAGTTTGCCGAAAGTCAGCCTGTGATTTGTACCTGCGGCATCCTGTAGTATCATGGTGAGTTCACCGGAAAAATTTTTGCCATATACCCAGACAGATATGGATTTGCAGTATTTATCAATCTCCAGAGGTTTTGCCGGGAAAACCTGGAAAGTATCCCCTTTTTTCCCGTAAACTTTAACACCTAAATATTTTTTGGAATTGTTAAACTCTGCTGCATACTGATCCCTGATCTGTATTGTCCCTTCCTGATCTTTGGATTTTAAAAATTTAAGGTTTGCTGCCGTGTACTGAGTGCTCTCGAAATCCTCAAGAGCTATTTCTGTATAGACTTTCTGAATTACCTGTTCAACTTCACCGCTCTTTTTTTCAGGCTCTGTTGCTTCCTTTGCATCCTGAGTATACGCGGGGATAAAAAATAATGCCATAATGAGAAAAGCAAATAATTTCTTCATGAAATTTCCTCCGGATTAATTACCTGTATATAATATGGATTTCAACGGNNTTCATTTATGCTAATTTTTATACTATAGCACCTGCGGGATAAAAGACCGGGGAAAATATAGTTGCATTTTTTATTTTTGAACTTCTAATTTTCATAGGATTAATTTATATTATATTTATGGAAGATTTAATGAAACATGATAGTGACTCGCTTAAAAAAATGCGGAGAAGTCAGGGTTGAGCTTCATAACAGTGATAAGCCGGGAAGTATAAACCGGCTCTGAGCTCTGATACTGATATATGAAATTTATAAAGATTATAATACCATTGCTGATATTTTTTTTTATCACTGATAATCTCTTTGCGAATGAAAAGGCTATAACAGAGAAGGAGATCAACTGGTTCTGGTTTTTTTATGAATACACTGCTGAGAGTAACTCAGAAACAGTTGTTTATCGCCCTTTTTTTATGGAGGCTGATTCAGGGAAAAAGATGTTTCAGGCTTCTCTGATGCCTCTTTTTTACTGGCGGTATAAAGATGAGCGGAGTGATGTTACCAAAGGTTTTTTCGGATTTTATGAATCGGATAACTACGGTCACAAAAGGATGGGTGACGATTACGACTCAGGGTTTTTCCCTCTGTATCTTTACGGCGATGGGGATAAGGAGGAGGACCGGTATCTCTTTGTTTATCCTGTTGGCGGAAACATTAGAGGGAAATTTGCGCACGACAGAATTTCACCCTGGGTATTCCCCGGTGTTGCCCTCTTTTTTCTTTACCCCCCTTCCGGGATATTCACATGGCAGACGCTTTTCTGGACAATGGCTGCTCTTATACCCGCTTATACAGAGTTTGAGTTTAAAGATTACAGCGGGAAGGCAATACTCTGGCCTTTGATAAAATGGGGGAGAGGAGCAAAGC
>DINC01000179.1:35517-47128 GCA_002425885.1 Spirochaetia bacterium UBA5550
TATTCCCGTTTTATTCTCATAATTATAAAGAGGGATGGTATGATACATATTCCTGGCTTCTTCTTTTTAATTACCGTGAATTTTATTTTAAAGATGATACAAGGTATACCTTTTTCTTTTTCCCTTTTTATGGGAAAAAGTGGAGCGACAGCGGTGATATTAAATCTTATACAATACTCTGGCCTTTTTTTTCATGGGGTTATGATAAAAAAACCAATGACAGTTCATACAATCTCCCCTGGCCCTTTGTGCAGATAAGGGACTGTGACAGCCCGAAGATCCGGAGCAGGATTTTTTTCCCTTTTTATGGCCGCTATAATTACGGGAGCCGCAGTAAAAGTGAAATGTTTTTTGTTACCCCTCTGTACATCAGGCTTACAAAAGAGCGGGAGTCGTATCAATCCGCTAATCATATTACCTGTCTGTTCTTCTGGTATTTTAAAAGAGACTATTCTGTTACACATGAGTATTACGGAAACTCATGGAGATATTTAAAGATCTGGCCGCTGATGCAGATAGAATGGAATGACAAAGATCTCTACTCAATTAATATTCTCTCACTTCTCCCCTTCAGAGATACAATGGGTTATGAGAAACTCTACCAGCCATTCTGGACACTTTTTGAATACAGAAGAAAACCTGATGGGGAGAAGCACCTGGGAATTCTTCTGAGGACATACTACCAGGTCTGGAGCGAAAATATGTTTAAGATGAAGATCCCTTTTATTGTAACTTACGACCGGAAAGGGGAGAGCTTGAGGGAATTTTCGCTTCTTCTCAGCTCTTTCGGGTATGAACAGGATGCTGAGGGGTCATACCTTAAATTTCTATGGATACCCTTCAGGATTGGTGAAGGAGACAGCAGTATCTCTACAAATGACGATGATGAGGATATTTTCAGAGCAAATGATCCCTATGACAGAGCAGTCAGATATGCAGGTTATAACGGAGAACATGCTGATCTTTTGGATAGAACGCTTGACGGAAAATGCTTTTTGAGAGCTAATTTGTTCTGATATGAAAGAGATTATTCGAAACTATCAGTCGGACATTTACGGCATGTTTTCCTCTGTCGGAGAGAAGATGCTTTATCAGATTAAATTTTCTGGTTTTACACTGATACTGATATTCAATACGTTTATCCAGTTGAGGTACGCCTTCAGCAAAAGAAGAGAAATTGTCAAACAGATGTATGTATCCGGTGTAAAGAGTATGCTGGTCTGCTCAATAGTGGCTCTATTCGGCGGGATGATACTTTCGCTGCATTCCGGTGTTGAACTTAAAAAGTGGGGGCAGCAGGATGTTGTTCCCATTCTTATGATAAATGTAATGAATAAGGAGATGGGTGCCTTTCTTACTGCCATTATACTTACTGCATTTTCAGGCGCTGCAATGGCTGCGGAAATCGGCACAATGAAAGTTTCAGAGGAGATTGATGCTCTTGAGATGATGTCAATTAATCCTGTGAAATACATTGTAATGCCTCGTATTGTTTCAATGATGATTATGCTCCCGACTCTCTCAATTTATACTGTTGTTCTGGGAGTTTTCGGCGGTGCTGTGGTTTCATACTTTCAGCTGGGCCTGACTTTTGAGGATTATTATCACCGTGTTTACGAATCAATCTGGGTTAAGGATATGTATGTGGGGCTTCTGAAGAGCCTGGTTTTTGCAATTATTATTTCGTCAATAAGCTGCGCAAACGGGCTGATGGCGCAAAATGGCGCCCTCGGTGTCGGGCGTGCAACAAGGATTTCAGTGGTCTCTTCATATCTTATGGTGCTGATTATAGGTTATTTTATCACGTCTCTATTTTACGGCGGTTTTATGTGATAGAAGTGAGGAATATTTCAAAGAGATTCGGGAAGGTTGTTGTTCTTGATGATGTTTCGCTGACTATAGAGAATGGCGAGACCTTTGTGATTATAGGTCAGTCCGGCGCAGGGAAGACTACAATTCTGCGTCATATCGCGGGTTTTTTTGATCCTGATTCCGGAGATGTGCTGATAGACGGGGTTAAGATGAACGGTGCCGGCTCCGGGAAGAAAAGGCTGCTCAGGGAGAAGATGGGGTTTCTCTTCCAGTCCGGGGCTTTGATAAACTGGCTTAATGTGAAGGAGAATGTTGCTCTCCCCCTTGTTGAACATAAACTCGGCACAAAGACTGAGATAGATAAGATCGTGGATGAAAAATTGAGCCTTCTTCAGCTTGATGATGCTGCAGATAAGATGCCATCAGATATAAGCGGAGGTATGAAGAAAAGAGTTGGTCTTGCCCGTGCCATTGTGCGTAACCCTGAAATTATTCTTTATGATGAACCTACCTCCGGTCTGGACCCTGTAATGTCCGCAAAGATAGATGAGCTTATACTGAGGATGCAGAGAGAGCTGGGTGTTACATCTGTGGTTGTTACTCATGACATGGAGAGTGCCTACAGGATCGCGGATAGAATTGCCATGCTCTACAGGGGATCGATTATTGAGTGCGGAACACCTGATCAGATAAGGGGGAGCGTTAATCCCTTTGTAAGGCAGTTTGTGGAGGGGAAGCTTACCGGGCCCATAGAGGTTTAATGTTCCATAATTTATATTTTGTTTATTCAATTTTTATTGTTATATTTATAATTTGTTAAAGATATTGTTGTTTTTTGTCATGATTTAATAATTATCACTGTCGGTCATTTAGTGTTTCTATTTCAGGTTTAACTGACAGATGTTACAGAAATATGACAGCAGAAGCAGGTTGATGAGAGAAGAATGAAGAGATTCAGTGAATTTATTGTGGGAGTTGTTTTTATCGCTGCCTTAGCCACTCTCGGTTACTTTACCATAGTCAGAGGTGAGCTTTTCAGTGATAAAGAATACTATGAATTAACAGTAATATTTCCTGATGTTGAAAGTTTAAGTTTAGGTAACAAAGTTCTTGTTAATGGTGTTGAATCCGGAACAGTGGAATCTATTTCATTATTGTCAGATGCCAGGGTAATTGTTACAATGAAGATGTTTCAGCATTTCGCATTATATGAAAACTACAGAATAGTTTTGAAAAATCAGACAGCAATAGGCGGCAGGATAATTGTAATATACCCCGGTGAATTAAAACGGGAGGGGGTTCTTTATGAACCCGTTGAATCTTATAAGAATCTTCATGGTGTTACTATTGGTGATCCTCTGTCAAAAATTTCTGAAATAATCGATGAAAACAGGGGTGATTTAAGGGAAGCAATTGTAAATCTGAGGGAGTTTTCTGAAAAGATAAACAAAGGTGAAGGTACAATAGCTAAACTTGTTAATGAAGATAAGATACANNTGAGGAATTAAGAGAAACAATTGAGGATTCAAGGGAACAGGCTCCTGTTACAAGCTTTATCAGGGCAGCGTTGACCGCGTTCTGAAAAAGGGAACTATTTTTATTGACAAATGTTGATATTACTAAAGATTTTCACGATTAATCCCTGTATTATGAATTTCCTTGCCGGATTCACTCCAGGTTAATTTTATATCATTTAAGGAAGGAAGCAGTGCCTAAAAGAGAAGACATAAAGAAGATACTGATTATAGGTTCAGGTCCCATTGTTATAGGTCAGGCATGTGAGTTTGATTATTCAGGCTCACAGGCATGCAAGGCTCTTAAAGAGGAGGGGTATGAGGTAATACTGGTGAATTCAAACCCCGCCACAATAATGACAGATCCTGAACTTGCTGACAGAACATATATTGAGCCGATTCATCCTGAGGTGGTGGCCAGAATTATTGAAAAGGAGAGGCCTGATGCGATACTCCCGACAGTGGGGGGGCAGACAGCTCTTAATATAGCTATGAGCCTCGGAGATATGGGGATTTTGGAAAAGTATAATGTTGAATTGATTGGAGCAAATATAAATTCAATACGCAAGGCTGAAGACAGGGATCTCTTCAAAAAGGCTATGATTGATATCGGTCTTGATGTTCCGGAATCGGGCCTCGCTTCGAATATTGAAGAAGCCAACGAAATCCTCAACAGGATAAAACTTCCGATCATAATCCGGCCGGCATTCACGCTGGGGGGTGCAGGGGGGAACATTGTCTACAACCGTGAAGATTTTGTTGATCTCGTTAAGAAGGGACTTGATGAATCACCAATAAGCCAGGTACTCCTTGAGGAGTCAGTCATCGGCTGGAAGGAGTTCGAGCTTGAGGTGATGAGGGACAAAAACGATAATGTTGTAATTATCTGTTCAATTGAAAACTTTGATCCAATGGGTGTGCATACAGGGGACTCAATAACAGTGGCGCCGCAGCAGACACTGACTGACAGGGAATATCAGAATCTCCGCGACATGGGGATTAAGATTATAAGAGAGATCGGTGTGGATACCGGCGGCTCCAATATACAGTTTGCCATTAACCCGGATAACGGAAGAGTTATTATAATAGAGATGAATCCCCGTGTAAGCCGGAGTTCGGCACTTGCTTCTAAGGCAACCGGCTTTCCAATCGCCAAAATTGCAGCAAAGCTTGCAGTGGGACTTACTCTTGATGAAATATCAAATGACATTACGCGGGAGACACCGGCATCCTTTGAACCTACCATTGACTATGTGGTTGTGAAGGCCCCGAGGTGGGCTTTCGAAAAGTTTGAAGGAGCTGACGCGCGCCTTGGCACACAGATGAAATCAGTTGGAGAGGCAATGTCTATCGGCCGTACATTCAAGGAGTCGATGCAGAAGGCCCTCAGATCCCTTGAGATTGACAGTTTCGGTTTCGGTTCTGACGGAACCCTCAAACTCGGAAAATATCTCTCCTCTCTATCTGAGGATGAGAGAGATGTGATCTTCAGAAGAGAATTCACTTATCCTAAATCTGACAGGATTTTTTATATAAGAGAAGCTTTTAATTCCGGGAAGAGCGTTGACTGGATTCATAAGCATACAAAAATTGATAAATGGTTTCTGAGTCAGCTTCAGGAGATCGTTGACGAAGAAAAGAATTTTGTAAAAGAATTCAAAGATAAAGGCCTTACACCGGAAAGTGTATCAAAGATGAAAACCTATGGTTTTGCAGATAGACAGCTTGCATATATAACCAATAAAGAGATGCTTGATGAACTTTACAGCAAAGGGCCTCTCTTCCAGAAGAAGTATTCAATGACGCTCCGCCATTCTGAAAAGGAGATAAGGGACTTCCGGATGAAGAATAATATTCTCCCCGGCTTTCGCGTAGTTGATACATGCGGCGGTGAGTTTGAGGCATATACCCCATATTATTACTCTTCTTATGATACTGAAAATGAATCGATACGCACAGATAGAAAAAAGATTATGATACTCGGCGGAGGCCCGAACAGGATAGGGCAGGGGATCGAATTCGACTACTGCTGCTGCCATGCATCCTTCGCGCTGAGAGATGAAGGAATTGAATCAATTATGGTTAATTCCAATCCGGAGACAGTGTCAACTGACTATGACACTTCAGACAGGCTTTACTTCGAGCCTCTTACTCTTGAGGATATTCTTCATGTGTACAACAACGAACAGCCTGACGGAGTCATTGTCCAGTTTGGCGGACAGACGCCTCTACGCCTTGCAAAATCCCTTGAAGAGAACGGTGTAAAAATTGTAGGGACATCCCCTGACGCTATTGACAGGGCTGAGGACAGGGAGAGGTTCGCGCAGGTTGTTGATAAACTTAAGCTGAATCAGCCGGAAAACGGAATAGCGTTTAACGAGGATGATGCGGTAAAGATTGCAGCCCATATAGGTTACCCTGTACTGGCGAGGCCGTCATATGTACTTGGCGGGCGCGCCATGGCTATAATTTTTGATGAAGCAAGTCTTCACAATTATATCAATACAGCTGTTGAACTCTCCCCTGAACATCCTATACTTGTGGACAAGTTTCTTGAGGATGCTGTTGAGGTGGATGTTGACGCAATCTGCGACGGTGAGGATGTATATATCGGCGCCATCATGGAACACGTGGAGGAGGCAGGTATTCACTCCGGGGATTCAGCCTGTATTATCCCTCCCATGACAATAACAGCGGATCTTCAGCAGCAGATAAAAGAAACAACAAAAGCTCTTGCCCTTGAGCTGAACGTGGTGGGGCTCCTTAATATACAGTTTGCAATAAAGGATAATGAACTTTTTATTATCGAGGTAAATCCCCGAGCATCAAGGACAGTTCCGTTTGTCTCAAAAACTATTGGAATATCCCTGCCGAAAATGGCTGTAAAAGTAATGCTTGGTAAAAAGCTTAAAGAACTGGGCCTCATAGAAATGAAAAAATTTCCTTACGTCAGCATCAAGGAGGCTGTGCTCCCATTCAATAAATTTCCCGGTGTCGATATACTTCTTTCACCTGAAATGAAATCAACCGGCGAGGTAATGGGGATTTCGTATAACTTCGGCGAATCATATTTTAAAGCTGAGCTTGCCGCAGGTGACAGGCTCCCAATGAAAGGGACTGTCTTCTTCAGTATTAATGACAGGAATAAACCTGAACTTCTTGAAGAGGCGAGAAAACTGAAGGATAACGGATTCAACCTGATTGCCACCAAGGGTACTGCACGGTACTTCAATGAAAATGGAATTTTCTGCGAGATGGTCTACAAGGTTAACGAAGGAAGACCGAATGTAGTGGACAGGATTAAGGATCAGGATATAGATTTAGTAATCAATACACCAATAGGGAAGATGACCCGTGACGACGCTTATTTTATCAGGCAGGCTGCAACGCGTTATCACATCCCCACTGTAACAACAGTATCAGCTGCTAAAGCCGCAATTGACGGGCTTCTCTATGTAAAAGAGAAAAAAGAACTTTCTGTCAAGCCTATACAGGAATATTACAGGGAGGTGGAGTAATGTCTGCTGAAAAGAAGATCCTCGGCAAAGATGAGATTGATAAAATCATCACTGAATATGCTGAGAAGATATTACATGAAATAGGGGACATCGATAATTTTGCGATTATAGGTATCCATACACGGGGAGTTGAGCTTTCTGAAAGGATAAGGCTTAGAATGGAAACTCTTACCGGTAAAGCTATAAAGCATGGAACTCTTGATATATCCTTTTACAGGGATGATCTCGCCACCATGGGGAAACTCCCTGTCCTCAAAGAGACACTCATCGAGTTTAATATAAACAAAAAAAATATTCTGCTTGTAGATGATGTGCTCTTCACCGGAAGGACCACAAAGGCTGCGCTGGAGACGCTTATGGCTTTCGGCAGGCCTTATGCTATAAAGCTCTTTACTCTAATTGACAGAGGAGGCAGAGAGCTTCCGATTCAGCCGGATTACTGCGGATACAGAGTTGAAGCAGGGGCGGATGACAAGGTGCGCGTGAAACTTTCAGGCATAGACAAGGTTGAGGATGCGGTCTACATCGTAAGCGGTAAATAGTTTTACTGCTTACCGGTCTTCCATCTCCGATACTCATGAAAAAATATTTTATTCAGGAAAACTCTTTTTTATGGAAAATCAGGTAAAGGATCTTATTATTATAGGAGGGGGGCCTGCAGGCCTCTCTGCGGGAATTTATGGTGTAAGGGCAGGGCTTGATCTCCTGCTTCTGGAAAAACTTTCACCCGGGGGGCAGGTGGTAAACTCCTACGAGATTGAAAATTACCCCGGATTTGTTGAGCCTGTTCCCGGATGGGAGCTTATGGCTCACATGGAGGATCAGGCCAGACGTCTTGGAGTATCCATTGAACCTGCTGAGGTTACATCTGTCTTGAAAGAGGATTCCCTTTTCCGTTTAATCACTACGGGTGGGGATTTATATGCGAAGTCTGTTATCATAGCATCAGGTGCTCAAAGCAGAAAACTTGGAGTGCCGGGTGAGAATGAATTTCTCGGAAGAGGTGTGTCATACTGTGCAACCTGTGATGGAGCATTTTATAAGGACAGAGTCACAGTCGTGATAGGCGGAGGAGACGTTGCACTTGAGGAGGCCCATTTTCTGACACGGTTCGCGAGTAAGGTTTATCTTATACACCGGCGCGACAGTTTCAGGGGAACAGATATTCTGCAGAAAAGAGTGGCCGGAGATCCTAAGATAACTACAGTATTTGACACAGTTGTTGAATCAATAAATGGTGATGAAAAAGTTAATTCTGTTTCAATTAAGAATACAGTAACAGGGGAGAAGGGGAAACTTGTAACAGAGGGGGTATTCATTTTTGTCGGATACGATCCTGCCACCTCCTATCTTGATAATTCACTCCTTAATGAAAAGAGAGAAGTAATTGTGGATATGAATATGAGAACCGGGATAGAAGGCCTTTTCGCTGCCGGAGATCTCAGGAGCAGCTCCAGAAGACAGATTGTAATGGCGGCTGCTGACGGAGCCACAGCAGCTCTTGGCGCGTATGAGTTTTTAACAGGAACCTATTGCACTTAAAAAAAAGGAGATATATGATGAAAAAGTTTGTTTCTCTTATCAGTATTGCGACACTGGCTTTTATTATTTCATGCGGCGGTGGAAAGTACAGCGATATTAAAGGTTTTATTAACGATGTTATCAAGACACAGGAGGAGTTTCTCGCTTCTGTTGAAAAAGCGGGGAATGCTGATGATATTGTCAGTGCTGTAACTGTATTCGGCGACAGGATTATTAAACTCGGCGAACAGAGTATTGAACTTAAAAAGAAATACCCCGATTCAGATAAGTGGGACAAAGAACCTCCGGCAGAGCTTAAAGCGGAATTCGACAGGCTGAATGCCCAGACTGATAAGTTTGAAAAAGTATTCATGAATGATAATATTAAAAAGTATCTCATGGACCCGAAGGTGCAGAAGGCTTTTATGGATATGGGGAAAAAGATGGAGAGCGCAAAGTTCTTTCAGTAGTTTTTTCGCAGCAGATATTTTTTTAAAAGTTTTTTGTCATACCGTCTGGAACGATAATGTAATGCCGGTATGGCAAAAGCTAAAAATATTTATTCAGAAATCTTTCAAGCCCGGTCCTGTATATTTCATTAAGCCTGCTCATCCTTCTGCTGTCAATTTTAAGCCCCTCAAGGTCAAAATATCTGTCATTTAAAAACAGAGAGCGTGATAATGAAAGCCGGAGCATGGGTATCCCTTTGGTCCCGTAGTTTTTCATGATGTAGCCGCTGCTGTTTCCTGATACACGGTAATCACCTGCAACAGTATCCCCTTCAGCAGAAAAGAGACGGCCCATGATTGATGCAAGGTCCATTGCCATATCCGGAGATGCGGTTTTTAAAATTATATCATTGTTGTCAGCAGTATACTCAGTAATAACAAGCGGCCGGGGGCGTCCCCTGTCCGGTGAGTTTTCAGGTCCCACTGCGGTGTGAGTGTGGCATTCAATTATAAAGATGACTTCATATTGTTTCAGGGTCTCCCTCATCTTCTCATGGAAAGGGAAGTAGTAGCGTTTCAGAATATTTGATATTGCAATTTCATCAGGGTAGCATCCATCTTTGAAAACAGTTTTGTTCATGGATGTCTTTGATTTAATGACACCGTCATCAGTTGATGGCGCAAGCTTCCGGAACTCCCTGTCCATATCGACAAAGAGACGGGATATCCCGGATTTAATAACGGAACCCGCGTCTGCGTGTGCGGAAAAGAGATCATCTGCTCCTGAATCGGATTCAAAAAAAATATTAAAAGGAGTAACTTCTTCGTAGCCGGATAACTCTTCCGGAACAATAAGGCCTCCGTGGGGTATTACTGTAAGGATGGGGATTCTTGCGGACATTCTACCTCTGCATTGATGAATCAGGTTCAGGAGAGGGTGAATCTATAAATGTTCCCTGCGAGTAATCAATACCGAAATCTTTCACAATTTTTAAAATTGATTCAGTTTCAACAAACTCAGCCACGGTTTTTATATCGAGCTCTCTGCACATGCCGGTAACATGCTTAATAATTACGCTGCTTGTTCTATCCTGAGAAATTTTCCTTATGAGAGAACCGTCAAATTTTATAAAATCAATATTCAGGCTGCTGATGTGCGCAAAATTCGAATAGCCTGAACCAAAGTCATCTATAGCAAACCTGTATCCGCATTTTCTTGATTTCTTTATAAACTCGGATATTATTCTGTAACTTTCAAGATCTTCTGATTCAATAATTTCAAGTATAACCCTGTTGTAGCATGATGGATTTGTGTTCATCGTGCTCTCGAGAAATGAAAAAAAGCCGGGATTGTAAATATCCTCTGCGGAGATATTTATTGTGAATTCCTCTCCGCATTTAGACATCTGTGTAAAAACCTTCTCAATCATCCTCTTTGTTATTTCGGGATACACCCTGGTCTTTGATGCCGTACGAAGATATTTTAGGGGGAGCTGCGGTTCCCCTTCAGGAGACATTACTCTCAGAAGGGATTCAAATTTTTCCTTAACTTCAGTTTTGTTGTTCATTATTGACTGGTAGTATGGAACAATCCTGTTTTCACTTAGTGCCAGGTTCAGTTCTGACAGAGTGCTGATATTGTCAAGGTAATTAGTGCGGTCGCTGTCATCATCATTATGAATATGAAAGGGTAAGCTTCTTTTAATTGCATGATGAAGGGCCAGGTTGGCCTCTGATATAAGGTTGCTCTCCCCCTTCATATAAAAAGATATTCCGGCATAAGGGGTCAGTGGTATGTTGGTATTCTGGTGTACAAATTCTTTTTCTGAAATATGCTGAATTAAATCAACAGCTGTTGTTTCAAGAGCCTTGATATCCGGAGTAGTGGATTCAAGATCGGTGATGAGTGCAAATTCCCCACCTGAAAGATTATAGGACTTCATCTTTCTTGAGGCGCTGAAAAGGTTAAGCCTCTCTCCGATAAACTTCATCAGTTCATTCCCCAGGGAGTAGCCGAAGAATGTATTGATGTCATGGAAGTTGTGTATGCGGAGAATGAATAGAGCCGGGAACATTTTATGTGAAATGTCCTCCATCAGCATCTTCCTGTTGGGCTGTCCGCTGGCCGTATCATAATAAAGCTGACGCAGGAGAAGCTTTTCAATACTGGAATGTCTGAGTTCAGCATAGTGGGCAAATATCGCAATAAAAAGATATAGGACAAGCCCGGTGGCAAGGTCGGCCTGGTTGTATCTGGAACTCAGAATTTCTGTTTCAATTAAAATCATTATGAAAACGTATAGCAGGCACAGAACTATATTCCAGATGAGCCCGTTGTTTTTACCTGCAAGATTGTATATAATAACAGGGAAAATCAGAACAATAATATACTCATTCATTGTTTTCCCTTTTATCGTGACTGTGAGAACAATTGATGCAAGCATCATCAGGAAAATTAAAAATCTGAAAAGCCCCTGTTTAGGGAAGAAACGGTAGATGTAAAAAAGGAATATAAAAAAGAACAGGTATATGATGTGAATTATGCTGTAGACATAGAATCCGGAAAATGCCCTTACAATAATTACGGAACAGGCGAGAGTGAATCCAAGCAGAAGCGTGACCGGTATAAAGCCGTCTCTTACAAGAATGTCATATATAATAATATCGTGCCGCGGGTCTATAACAAAGTCCCCGAGCAGCCTTTCTTTAAGTTTTTTCAATGTCATTCAGTTTAACCGGTGTAAATCCTGTCTGTAGTTGGATATATGGAAATAATTTTTTTCTATTTTCATAATGA
>DINC01000179.1:47156-48526 GCA_002425885.1 Spirochaetia bacterium UBA5550
GTTTTCAATTAGATGTCAGTATTATTAATAGTGCTGTTATGAATGTAATGCCGGTTAAAGCGTTATCTTCGTGGCGGGGGTTTCACTGGATAATGATGTGTCTGTAATCCGGGAACCGCGGTTAATAACATTAATAAGATGTTCGCCTGACTCGAATTTATCTTTGATATATTTTAAAGCATCTTCGTACCGCAAATCTGAACAGCTGAAAAGATCAACAGCTGCATATGAGTATTCAGGCCAGGTGTGTATAGCAAAATGCGATTCGGATATTACAATAATTCCGCTTACGCCCTGAGGCGAAAATGTATGGAAAAAGGGTTTAATAATGGTGGCGCCTGAAATAATTACGGCCTCAGTCATTATCTTTTCAACAGCAGATATGTTGTTTATAGTGACAGGGTTGCATTTATAAAGCTCTGCGATAAAGTGTCTCCCGAGGTAATCCCTGTCCACGGTTTTTATCTCTCGGTATTCCGTATAAGCCTGAATATGTCAACCATGCGCACAACAGCTGAAAAGTTAATAAGAATAGCCATAATGATTNNTAATTACCCAGTATTATTCTTATAAACGGATCGAGCACGGAGTATAGTGACAGCATCATTATCCTTTCCGGACGCTGCATAAGCCCGGATTTTGTTGTGACCCCTGTTGCCTCACCTCTTGCCTTAACATAGCTCATTGCTGCTGTGCCGATCATGAGAGCCATGATAATTATGGTGCTGGAGTAGTCTGTAACTGACAGTATAAAATGCCCGTTGTCCGCTGAGAAATTTTTACTGAGAAAATAAATTGCAATCCCGATAAAAACAAATGAGTCGCTGTATCTGTCGCTGCATGAATCGAAAAAAGCGCCCGCTTTTGTAACCGTTCCAGTCTCCCTTGCAAGCCTGCCGTCAAGCATATCAAGAGTTCCGCTGATTACAAGCATCCAGCCTGCGGCCGAGAAATGTCCCGTTGAGTATATTGCACCTGTGACAAAAGAAAGAAAAATGGATATGGATGTTATCCTGTTCGGTGTGAGCCTGATTAATTTGAAAAATGAAAGAGCCGGTGCTGTTATCCAGTACCAGAATTCAATGAGGAATATACCGATGAAGCTTTTATGCAGCCTGGAGAGTGTCTCTTCAGATAACTCTCTTTTGTGCCAGGTTACAGCAAAATAGGTGAACAGCATTGCCATGCATTCTACTGTGATTATCAGGGGTAGTAATGAGTAGTATATCGGGTCACTGTAATTCATCAAATTCAGTCTGCTCCGCTTTATCAGTTATTTAAAATATATCAATATATCAGGTCAAATGGATAAAAATTGCTTACAATGAAGTAATTTTTATCTAATGATATTTTCTCAGAGAGACAGTTAA
>DINC01000179.1:48539-51126 GCA_002425885.1 Spirochaetia bacterium UBA5550
AATGAGCTTTTTAAAATGGAGTGAATTGTTCGCTGTGAGGCGGATTTATAATATAAAATTAATTGCATAAAGGGGCTCTGTTCTGAATAATTGTCATATTAAACAAGGAAAATATTTATGGCCATTAAATTACCCTATGAAGAGATAAAATCAAAAAGACCTGATTTGCAGGAGTTAGGCTCTTTCAGCAGATTCCCTGTTACAGTTATTGCGGAAAACGTCAGGAGCCTCTACAATGTAGGTTCAATATTCAGGACTTCGGACGGAGCACTTGTAGAAAAACTCTGGCTCTGCGGATATACCGGTTTTCCACCCAGAAAGGAGATCGACAAGACAGCTCTCGGCAGCGTTGATAGTGTCCCCTGGGAGCATGAGCCTGATACCATCTCTCTTATAAAAAAGCTGAAGGGTGAGGGGTACACAATTCTGGCGCTTGAACATACAGATTCAAGTGTAAACTATAATGAGGCTGAGTATACTTTTCCTGTGGCGCTCCTCCTGGGGAATGAAGTTGACGGGCTCTCTGAAGAAGCAGTTTCTCTCTGCGATCAATCTGTTGAAATACCTATGTATGGGCTTAAACAGTCACTCAATGTTTCCGTGGCATATGGAATAATCGTCTATCATCTGGTTCAGGAATACAGAAAAAAATTTTGCTAAAAAATCTGACATAATTTGCCGATAATATAATGCGGATTCACTCCGCCCGGAGCTTAAATTATGAAAAAGCTGATCCTTCTGGTGACACTTCTGCTTTTCCCCCTTGTGAATGCCAACGCGGTAAGACTTGAATGGGATATCGAAAAAAATGAAAGAATAGAAATGGTTAAAACCGCCGGGATAAAGTATTACGTAAACTCCGGCCTTAAAAGAGTTTATGAAGAGAGGAATATAATTGATCTGACATGTAAGGATAAATCGGACAAGCTGAACAGGGTAAACGGCTTATTCTCTATTCATGAAAGGGAATTCGGTGAAGATGTTTTCAAACTGAAAGAGAAATTCATGGTGGATTTTCTTATTGAACCTAACGGGCATTTTGTAGTTAAAAAAAATGATTATATGCCGAACCTGCGTCATATACCGACTTTCCCGGACAGGGAGCTTGGGCCTGAAGATACATGGACAGCAAACGGGGAACTGGTGATAGATAATTTTTCAAAACCCTTCAGTCTCGCGTTTCCGGTTGAATATCAGCTTGTCAGAATTGAAGATGATAAAGACAAGAAGATTGCAGTAATTAATTACACCTATACAATAAATATGACTCTTGCTGACAGAAGCTACCCCGCAGATTTTCCCGTTAAGATTGCGGCTAAGAATAACGGTGTTTTATACTGGGATATAACTTCACGAAAACCGAAGGACATGCAGGATCAGTATAAGATTGTTTTTGTTTTCGCCTCGGGCGGGGGAGCCCTTGCAACCGCTGAATTTCACATGAATATAAAAACAAAAAACAGTCTCTATAAAAATTTTACAGAAGATGAGAAGAAAAAAGAAAAGGATGAGCTGAATAAGGAGCTTCCGGAGGGAGTTGATGCTGATATCGAGAAAAGGGGTATCGTTGTCCGGATGGGGGATCTCCTTTTCAATTTTGATTCATATGAAATCCGCAAGGATACAGAGGAAAAACTGCGGGACATAGCAGAGATTCTGAAAAAGAAATACCCTGACCGTGAAATTATTGTTGAAGGCCATACTGATAATGTGGGGCAGAAAAGCTATAATTACTCTCTCTCTGAAAAGCGCGCGAAAAAAGTATCGGAATACCTTAAATCAAAACTCGGACATGACAAGTTTTCATACAAGGGTTTCGGCCAGGACCAGCCCCTGACCGAAAATTCAACTGCTGAAGGGCGGAGCAAAAACCGCAGGGTTGAAATTATAATTAAGCTTAACTGATGCTACGGCTTGATTTCACCCGCAAGGGTGAAATCGTTTTTATTCAGCACAATTATACTTCTGTCATCCCTGTTTATATAAATAAAGTCATCAAAAAATGTGATGAATGTGTCTTCGCTGATCTTCTCTTTTGATTTGGCAACAAGTTTCAGTTCCTGGTCGAACTTCCCGAGGTAATAACTGTTCCCTTCTTTAATTATTGCATAAATGCTGTTTTCTTTTATTTCAATGAAACTTCTCCAGAAGATGTCATTTTCTCCGGTAGCCTTTACAGTAAGCTTTTCCCTGTCAATCAGTGTGAGCCTGTGTCCTGAAACATGATCGCCCTGATGAGTAATAACAACAATTCCGCCTGAGAATACATCGTATCTTCTTCCGCAGATATTAGTCACTGGTGACTTGAAATCGATCTTCTTTGTTGAGGCATTGATCATGTAGAGCTCGTTGTTGTAATGCCCCCCTTCAAGGTATTCCTTTACCTTCAGGTAGTAGAGCTTAAGTCCGAATACATTCGGATCGGTCTGTTTATCTTTCAGCAGGTCTTCACGTTTGTCAAGTTCCTCCTCTTTCTTCTTGAGCTCCTCCTCTTTTTTTGTCAGAGTCTCTTCCGTGGAGGTTTTCTTTTCATCTTTTTTTTCTTCTGTTACTTCAGATGTCTCTTTCTGTACGTTCTCTTCTTTCT
>DINC01000183.1:0-1050 GCA_002425885.1 Spirochaetia bacterium UBA5550
TATGCCGGTAAAAAGGATTAACATTAAAAAGTTTATTTTTTGTAAAATTTTTTATATATTGAATAGAGGTAAGCCCGGGAAATAGAACAAAAAACTCCGCTGTTAAATAGAGTATAATATTTTCCATGTGTTTTAACAGAATTTTATGAAGTCAGTTATTTCAATTAAAAATACCATACTTCTTCTTTTTTCCCTGCCGCTGAACGGCCTGGCCGAATCGCATATTGCCTCAGGTGATGATAGTTTTACTGATTTCAGGATTATCCTGTTTATTATTTCAGCACTGGGAATTCTTTCGATAATTATTGTTTTATTTATTCTTCTTCTCAGAAAACAGGTAAAGGCAAGAACTGCTGAACTTCAGCGGGAGACATACCTGAATTACTATATTGCTGACCTGTCACGAAAACTCCTTGCTGATATTTCAATAGATAACATCTCGAAAGTGGTTCTTGAATACCTGACTGAACTGACTTCAAGCAGCAATGGACTGGCCGGTTTCGTGGATAAAAATAATCCCGGTATACTCACTCCTTATTATCTTGAAAAGAGGAATGGAGATTCTGTTTTCAGAAAAGTGACCCTGCAGTCTTATACAATAATATCACTGATGCTTTCAGTCCTTGAGAAAAGGGAATCTTTTTTCGTCAATGACTTCAAAGAGAATGCTTATATTCATGATTTTCCCGAGGGACATCTTGAGATCCGGAATTATATTTCCTCACCAGCCATTATCGGAGATGAGGCAGTGGGATTTATTCTCCTCGCAAACAGCAACGGGAATTATGGAAATGCTGATATCAACATCATAGAGAACTTCTCGTCACAATATGCCCTGGCAATTCAGAGAATGTGGTTTGAACATGATCTGGTTGAGAGCGAAATGAAGTACAGGGATATGTTTGATAATGTGGCTGATATGCTTTACATATATGATCTTGAGGGGAATATTCTTGATGCGAATAAAACCTTTAAAAAGATGTTCAGCTATTTAGCAGGAGATATAAGGAAACTGAATATAGTTGAGGTTCTTTCTAACGGTAGTGACAG
>DINC01000183.1:1067-2670 GCA_002425885.1 Spirochaetia bacterium UBA5550
CTTCTGGAGAAGGTAAAGACAAAAGGGTATCTCAATGGTGAAGTTGAAATAAAAACCGGAGAGGGAGAGAAGAGGATTCTTGAATTCAAAAATTCCCTCATTACGGATGAAACAGGGAAGCCGGAAGGTGTCAGGGGTTCAGCAAGAGACATTACTGACAGGAAGATGTTTGAGAAGGTGCTTATCGAGGCGAAGGAGAAGGCCAGTGATTCCGACAGGCTGAAGTCGAATTTCATAGCGAATATGTCTCACGAAATCAGGACTCCTCTTAACGCCATACTGGGATTTACTGATATGCTCATTGAGGAGGTTTCTGACCGGAACCATAAGAATTATCTCGGTATGATTCAGAACAGCGGTAAACTGCTCCTTTCAATTATTGATGATATACTTGATATTTCCAAGATCGAGTCCGGCGCGTTGAAAATAAGCACAGCTCCATTTAATGTGCGAACCCTTATGCTTAACGCCTACAACAGGGGATCTGTACTTCTGAAAAGCAAATCGAAGGATGTGGAATTCCTCAATGATGTAGAACCCGGAATTCCCGAGCTGATCTATGGAGACGGGTACAGGATTGAGCAGGTGCTTAATAACCTGATTATGAATGCTGTCAAGTTTACATCCAAAGGGATGATCAAGGTGGGACTTAAGCTGCGCAATGATTATTCGCTGGAATTTTCCGTTGAAGATACAGGGATCGGAATTGCTCCGGAAAATGTTAAAATGATATTTGAAAGGTTCAGGCAGGTTGACGGAGACAGCAGAAGGAGCTTCGGAGGTACCGGCCTTGGCCTTGCCATATCTAAAATGATCGTTGAACTTATGGGCGGAAATATCTATGTAAAATCAGAACCGGAGCATGGGTCAAAGTTTATCTTTACTGTGCCATACCGTCCCGCTTTTGAAAAGGAAACTTTAGTAGAAAAGCCTCCTGAAAAAAGAAGAGACCGGGGCAACAGGATCATGGTGGTTGAGGATAACAGCATTAACAGAACCCTTGTTGCAAGAGTTCTTGAAAAACGGGGCTATACAACTCTCATGGCTGTTGACGGTTTTGAAGCGGTTAATTTTGTGAAGGCCGGGAAGCAGATCGATCTTATACTGATGGATATACAGATGCCTGGAATGGATGGCATGGAGGCACTGAAACTTATAAGGGAATTTGAGGAATCCTCCGGAAGCGGAACCAGGGTGCCGGTAATCGCACTTTCAGCTCATGTTATGAAAGAGGATGTGGAGAAATTCCTGAATTCCGGATTTGACAGCTATGTAGCAAAGCCCTTTAACAGCAATGATCTCACTGCACGGATAGAATCTTTTCTTAAATAGTTTATTTGGTTTATGCGAAATTTAGGATTGATGATAAGATTATTGGTTTAAATATCATAACTATTTAAAGTATGTCATTGCTTCGTCGCTTAAGCTCCTCACAACGACAGATTCTCATAATAATCATTAACAATAAAACGCCTAACTCAAGTAATTTAATTTCTCTAAAAAGAACCGGCAAAACATGGAAAAAGTTCTTGATTGATATTGCTCCGGAGGAGAATACTCTTCTATCGGGAACAGATTGCCGCGTCGCTATCGCTCCTCGCAA
>DINC01000183.1:2737-7378 GCA_002425885.1 Spirochaetia bacterium UBA5550
GCGCAGGATTTCTATTGGTATAGATAGAATATCAGAATCGAATCATCATGCTTTTAAATATATGGAGGGGAAATGGGTTTATCAGTAACGTATAAAATTTTAAAGAGCCACCTCGCGGAGGGGAAACTTTCTGAAGGTGAAGATATCGGGATAAAGATTGATCAGACCCTGACACAGGATGCCACAGGCACAATGGCGTATCTGCAATTTGAGGCTATGAATATCCCTAAAGTAAAAACTGAAATCTCGGTGTCATATGTTGATCACAACACGCTTCAGATGGGTTTTGAAAACGCTGATGACCATAAATACCTTCAGACTATGAATTCTAACTTCGGTATATATCATTCGAAAGCGGGTAACGGGATCTGCCACCAGGTGCATCTCGAGAGGTTCGGGAGGCCCGGTGCAACGCTTCTGGGCTCTGACAGTCATACTCCAACCGGCGGCGGCATAGGGATGATTGCAATTGGTGCAGGGGGCCTTGATGTTGCTGTTGCAATGGGGGGCGGACCATTTTATCTTACAGCTCCGAAAGTTGTAAATATTGAACTTACCGGAAAACTCCGCCCCTGGGTCAGTGCAAAGGATATAATTCTCAAAGTTCTTGAGATACTGACAACAAAGGGGAATGTGGGATGCGTTGTTGAATACACAGGCCCCAGTGTTAAAACTCTTTCTGTTCCGGAGAGAGCTACTGTGACAAACATGGGGGCGGAACTTGGTGTCACCACATCTGTTTTCCCCAGTGATGAGATAACAAGGGCTTTCCTTAAAGCGCAGGGTAGAGAGAATGTATGGATTGAATTACTCCCTGATGCAGATGCACATTATGATCGGAAGATCTCCCTGAACCTTAATGACCTTGAGCCGATGATTGCCTGTCCTCACTCACCTGATAATATAAAAAAGATCAGCGAAATTAAGGGGATGAAGATCGACCAGGTGGCAATAGGGAGCTGTACCAATTCATCTTATAAAGATCTTATGACTGTGGCTGCGATTCTTAAAGGGAAAAAAGTTCACCCTGACATCAGCTTTATCGTGGCACCAGGTTCGAAACAGGTATTCGAGATGATTGCAGAGAACGGTGCGCTTAAAGATATAATCTCAGCAGGCGCGAGGATCATGGAGTCTGCATGCGGGTTCTGTATCGGTTCAGGCCAGGCTCCGGTTACTGAGGGTATTTCACTCCGTACTAATAACCGGAACTTCGAGGGGCGTTCCGGCACAAACAGCGGGCAGATTTATCTTGTTAGCCCGGAGGTTGCTGCGCTCTCAGCACTTGAAGGGAGGCTTGTGAATCCGCTGGATTACGATAAATCTCAATGGCCCGATATTAAACTTCCGGAGAACTTTATCATTGATGATTCACTTGTGATTCCACCTTCAGATGAAAATGGGGAGATATTCAGGGGACCAAACATCGGTGAGCCACCCTACACTGATTCTGTGGCAGATAAAATAAAAGGTGTAATCGGGCTTAAGACCGGTGATAAGATTACAACTGACCATATAATGCCCGCAGGGCAGAGGCTGAAGTACAGATCAAATATCCCTGAGTATGCGAAGTATGTTTTTGAAAATGTTGATCCTGGATTCGCGTCAAGGTCACTTGAGAGCAAAAAGAGTGGTGTATTTACTGCGATTATTGGCGGCGAGAGTTACGGACAGGGGTCGAGCCGTGAACACGCGGCAATATGCCCTATGTATCTCGGAGTGCGTCTTGTAATTGCCAAATCATTTGAAAGGATTCATACAGGAAATCTAATTAACTTCGGAATCATGCCTCTTATATTTAAAAATAAAGGTGACTATGATAAAATTGAACAGGGCGCTCCCTTTGTAATGAATGATGTACAGAAGATTATCAGCGGCAGTGTCCCTGTAACAGTGGAAATCGGCGGGAAGGTGTATGAGTTCGAGCTACTCGCAACAGCAAGACAGAGGGAGATTCTTATGGCCGGGGGCCTCCTGAACTACACAAAGAACAGTATGGGGTGATGCAGATGGCAGAGGCTGATGACATTATCCTATGTCAGCCGGACAGCGGAAAGGGCTGCAGCGTATGCTGCGGCCTTTTTAACATAAGGGATACTTCCGGAAATAATCTTGAGAAATTTCTGGAAGATGGTGATCGCAGGGAAAAGCTTTACCGTGTTTACGAGGAGTTCACTGAACCTGAACCTGTAAGGGACAGGTTTTCACATATCTGTCCATATCAGGGATTCATCTCTGCCGGTAAGCCGGGGTGCCTGATACATCCCCTGTCATCCGGAATTGAAGGGAGGGACAGGTCGCTTTTCGCAAGTTCAGTATGCGGCAAATTTCTCTGCCCGGCACACGAACTCCTTTCGTCTCAGGAAAAATCCGCTCTTATAAAATATGTGGATGACTGGTATCTTTATTCAACCGCAATTGCTGATCCTGAATCTTTTTCGTTTATACATGAATACTGGAAAAATATCTGCGGAGAGTCAAGTTTGTCTACAGTACTTAATGCAGGGCTTAAAGCTCACGCTGAAAATCTTATGATTTATGAAGGAGTTATTTTCTTTTATTCAGTTCCGGAATACATGATGAACAGGGAACACTTTTCATTGAGATTCAGGGAAGATTTCAGAAGAGCAGCAGTTGAAGCTATGGATAAGTGTCACGCCGGGGAAGTGTGATTAACCCGGCATGACACTATCTGTCAGTCAAATCTGAATGGCGGGTATTCGTCTGTAAGTCCAAGCAGGAAAGACGATATCCGCGCAAGATACCTGAAGTACCTTGTGAGAAATATAAAGAGCGGATTGGGCCATCTCCTTGTGGCAATAACAGTGATTATACCTGCCAGGTAAACAAAAGGAACCAGAAGAGTCAGCAGCGACATTATGATAAAATGCGGAATCGTGATGAACCAGATCCCGATTATAGTGAGCCTCAGTATGGCAAGGTTCCTTGAGTATTTTACAGGATAGGTAATATTAAGCTGCATCTGGTGGCTCAGGCTCTCCCTTCCTGCATAAACCGGCCTGTCCTCAACAATACCTGTGATATTTGTTTTAATATAAAGGAAATATCTCAGAGTATTTTCAGTTATCTGCGAAAAGTCCTCAACGCAGCGCCCTGTTGAAAGGATCACTATCTGGTTTATGAATCCTAATATACCTGAAAGTATTGTATAAATAAGCATTACAATAAAATGCGGGATCATGCTGAACATGTAGAGCCCAATCAGCCTGAGAAAAGCGCCGAGCCTTGAATACTTGAGTGAGTAATCTATAGAGAAGGTTGTGCTCCCCTTTGCCGGGGTATAGCTCTCTTCACCTGTTTCTTCATATTCAAGTATATCGAGATCCGCCGGACGTCCGTGGGATTCAGATATTTCAGATAACTCGATGTTGTCAAATTCATCAAGTCCTTCAATAATTATATCGTTATCTTTAACGTGCTTAAACTCCTCTTCACGAATAACAGCCTCATATTCCTCAAGATCTATTTCAGGGAGATCCTCAACAGTCTCTGAAAGGAGCTTTTCATCTGCGGGGGTCTCTTCCCCTATTACCTGAAGTTTAAGATCCGGATCAACTTCATCAAGGGAGAGAAACAGCTCCTCCTCTTCAGCTTCTGAAGGTTCATGTTTACTTTCCTCAACTGTGAGCTCACTGAAAGTCAGGCCTGCGTCATCAAGAGTGAGTTTCTCATCCTCCTCTGTCATCTCGCCGGACATTATTTCAGGAGTCTCTGCAACTTCTATGTCCAGGGTTTCGAGGTCGATTGTGATGCTTTCATCCTCTTCAGCTTCTTCAATGGCGGCTTTTCGGGCAGGCTTTTCCTCAAGTTCTTCAATGTCCATATCCATTTCATCAACACTGAGTTTAAGCTCGTCTTCGTCTGATTCAATAATTTCTTCAGCGGCTGCTTTTGTTTTCACGGCTTTGTCAGCAGGGAGTTGAACTTCACTTTCATCAAGATCTATGTCAAGAGAATCGAGATCCAGTGTTATATCGTCTTCAGGAGCAGCCGGCCTTTTTGCAGCAGCTTTTGCATGTTCCGGCACTCCCTTTTTCTCTTCAGCGAATTCATCGTCAAACTCATCTATATTTAGAAACAGTTCATCTTCATCAGCAGAGGGAGTTTTACCTGTTTTTTCAGGCTTATGGATGTCACCGGCTTCTTCAATATCAATGTCAAGTGACTCCATGTCAATGGTGATATCATCATCAAAGAGGGGCTCCTCTTCTTTACCTTTCTGAGCAGGTTCGGAAGTATCATCAAAGGATATAAACTCATCTTCAGAGAGCGGGATATCGCCTTCAAGTTCAATGTCAAGTTCATCGAGATTTACTGTGATATCATCATCCTGTTTCTCTTTAACATCTTTTTTCGGAGCCGGTAAATCCTCTTCTGAGGGGAGTTCCGCGAACATAGCGTCAATATCGTTCTGGGATGAGATCTTAACATCTCTGTCTCCACGGTCTTTCCCCGGAGATTCAACTTCAAGTTCAAGGCCTATATCGAGAAGATCTTCATCTATTTTTCTGTCTTTTTTGCTCTCTTCCGTGGTTTCGGTTTCATCTATAATAAATTCATCATCGAAGAGAATCTCATCTTCAGCGGGTACGGCTTTTTTTACAGGTTTTTCTTCTGCAA
>DINC01000183.1:7452-7575 GCA_002425885.1 Spirochaetia bacterium UBA5550
AAAGAAATCTCCTCTTCAGCGGGAGCGGATTTTTTTACAGGTTTTTCTTCTGCAAGGAGTTCATCCTCTTCAAAAAGGATCTCCTCTTCAGCAGGAGCGGTTTTCTTTGCAGGTGTCTCCTCT
>DINC01000373.1:0-170 GCA_002425885.1 Spirochaetia bacterium UBA5550
TCGGGTAAGATACAATTTTTGAGCTTTTTCCGTTGTTATGCTAAAGAAATCGGCATAAAGCTTGTTGTTTTAATGAAAGATACTTCCTGAAATCCGGGAATGTATAAAAATCTCACCTGAACAGCCCGGTTCGTTTCCGGAATACACAATCCGGTTCTTTGTTCCTCATT
>DINC01000373.1:254-14306 GCA_002425885.1 Spirochaetia bacterium UBA5550
TTGCCTGTTACAAAATAGAAATATAAAAAAATGAAGGAGCTTTTTATGGACGTAATCCAACTCACGATTGATGGGGTGGCAGTTACGGGAAAAAAAGGTCAGACTATTCTCGAAGTTGCTCTTGAGAATGGTTTTGATGTACCCTATCTCTGTTATCATCCCAGGATCAGCAAGACCGGTGCGTGCCGGCTCTGTATTGTTCGTATAAACGATGTAATGATTAAAACGTCGTGTACTGAACCGGCTGTTGATGGAGCTAAGATTGTCACGGAAGATGATGAAATCAGAAGTCTGCGAAAGGGCATACTTGAAATGCTCCTTGCGGAAGGTGATCACAACTGTCTTTACTGTGAAGCCAATGGTAACTGCGAACTTCAGAAACTCTGTTACCGTTATGGTGTGGAAAATCCGGGACTCGATTTTCCGAAAAACAGAAGGCAGCGGGATGTTGTTTCAAGCCAGGGACTCAGGCGTGATGAGAACCGTTGTGTACTTTGCGGCAGGTGCGTGAAAGCTTGCGCTGAGATACAGGTAAACAATGTATGGCAGTTTGACAACAGGGGTTCACACGCGTGCCTCACAGCTGATATGTTTGAAAAGATCGGGGATTCTTCCTGCGTACAGTGCGGTACATGCGTACAGCTCTGTCCCACGGGAGCTCTTTCATTCCAGACAGTCCTCGGGCGTGGTCCGGAATGGGAACTCAAAAAGGAATCCAGTATATGTATATACTGCGGTGTTGGATGTAAGATAGATTTTTACACCAATGCCAAAGGTGAGCTTGTAAAAGCTATGGGTAATGTAGATGGCCCGAATAAAGGGCATCTCTGTGTTAAAGGGCGTTTCGGTTTTGATTTTGTTCAGAGTTCAAAACGTCTTACTAAGCCGCTCATCAGAAAGAACGGCAAACTTGAAGAAGCTGAGTGGGGAGAAACTCTTGACTATGTTTCAAAAAGACTCTCTGAAATCAAAGAAAAATCAGGTCCGGATTCAATAATGGCATTCTCATCAGCAAAATGCACAAATGAAGAAAATTACCTGATGCAGAAAATGATGCGCGCGGTGATTGGCACCAACAATGTCGACCACTGCGCCCGGCTCTGACACAGCTCAACTGTCGCCGGTCTGGCGGCTACACTCGGTTCAGGTGCAATGACTAACTCAATCAGGGAAATTCCTCTGACAGAGTCATTTCTTATAATAGGATCGAACACTACCGATAACCATCCGGTAATCGGCTCAATGATTAAAAATGAAGTAATCAATAAGGGCAAAAAGCTTGTTGTGGTAGACCCGAGAAAAATAGAACTGGCAAAATACGCTGATGTATACCTGCAGATTAAGCCGGGTACTAACGTTGCTATACTTAACGGGTTTATGCATGTAATTATCGGGGAGAATCTCCTCGATAAAGAGTATGTCAGTACAAGATGCGAAGGCTATGATGAAATGGCAAAAGTTCTGGAGAAATATACTCCTGAACATGTTGCTAAGATCTGCGGTCTTGATGATCCGTCAAAGATTGTTGAAGCTGCACGGATTCTGGCACAAAGCAAGCCCATGGCTCTATACTATTGTATGGGTATCACACAGTTTAAATCAGGTGTTAACGGCGTAAAAAGCTGCGCTAATTTACAGATGCTCCTCGGTAACCTCGGTATACCGGGCGGCGGCGTGAATCCGCTCCGCGGGCAGAACAACGTACAGGGTGCCTGCGATATGGGTGCTCTTAATGCTGTTTATCCGGCGTATCAGCCTGTTACATCTGAAGATAACCAGAAGAAATTTAAAGAAGCATGGAAGACTCAGGTTGAACTTTCTGTCAAACCGGGTCTCACGATAGTCGAGTCTCTTAATGCTGCAATCGCGGGAGATGTTAAGGCTCTCTATGTATTCGGTGAAAACCCTGTAATGTCAGATCCTAACCAGCATCACGTAATTGAAGCTCTTGAACATGTGGATTTACTTGTTGTTCAGGATATAGTTCTCACAGAAACAGCTGAACTTGCGGATGTTGTTCTTCCCGGACGCGCATTTATAGAGAAAGAGGGGACAGCGAGCAACACTGAGCGCCGTGTTCAGATGATGCACAAAGTTGTTAAACCTGCCGGAGAGAGCCAGGATGACTGGTGGATCCTTATGCAGATTGCCAACCGTATGGGTGCAAACTGGGATTACACATGCGCGAAGGATATATTTGAAGAAATAAGAAAAGTTACACCATCGTACGCAGGTATAACTTACGAAAGGCTTGAGAAGGAGCTTATCCAGTGGCCATGTCCCACAGAGGGGCATCCGGGTACACAGTACCTCCACAAGGATAAATTCAACAGGGGCCTTGGACTTATGTCCGCAATAGAGTTCACACCTCCTGCAGAGGATGTTGATCTTGAGTATCCGATGATCCTGACAACAGGAAGGGTACTCCAACATTTTCATACAGGCACAATGAGCCGTAATTCAAAAATTCTGGATGAAATCTGTCCTGAAGGTTTTATAGAACTTCACCCCATGGACGCGAGCAACTATAATGTTTCTGATGGAGAGGTCGTTTCCATCTCAACAAGAAGGGGCAGCATCAGGATGAAAGCAAGGGTAACTGACAAGCCGAAACCTAATGTCGTGTTTATGCCTTTCCATTTTGTGGAAGCAGCAGCTAACAAGCTGACCATTGACGCCCTGGATCCTACATGTAAGATCCCGGAATTCAAGGTATGCGCCTGTAAAATTGAGAAAGTGAATGCGTAGGGGGCGGATAATGAATACAACAGCGATTACGAAAACAATAGATAAATACGGTAATGACAGGGAGCACCTGATGCTCATCCTGCGTGACCTTGAAGCACAGTCAGGTAAGAATGTGCTTGATGCAGATACACTGACAGAAGTTGCAGAGCAGATGAATATACCAAAGAGTGCTTTGGCCGGATTCCTCGGTTTTTACACGATGTTTAAGAAGAATCCCAGAGCTAAGTATCTTATAAGGGTCTGTAAATCAGGCCCCTGCCATGTAATGGGTTCAAGGACAATCTTTGATGAAGTTGAAGATATCCTGGGAATCAAACCTGGCGAAGCAACAAAGGACGGCATGTTTTTCCTTGAAAGATGCGAGTGTCTCGGTGTATGTTCAGTAGCTCCTGCTATGATGGTTAACTATGATATTCATGGCAACCTGACAAAAGAGAGCCTGAAGAAGATATTTGATGACTACAGAAAGAAAGAACCTGAATTCGGTGAAGAGTGCGGCCCGGAAGTTGAGGAGAAAGCATGTATTCTTTCAAACGATGGACAGACAAAAAGACTCCTTGCTGATATAGGTAAAATTGATCCTCTTAGTCTCGACAGCTATCTCCAGTCAGGCGGTTACAAGGCTGCGGAGAAAGCAATGAAAGGGCTTCAGCCTGCTGATATCATTGACATAGTCAAAGATTCAGGCCTCAGAGGTAGAGGGGGCGCGGGTTTTCCGGCTGGTATGAAGTGGTCTTTTGTTACTAAAGGTGATATGCAGAAGTATGTTATCTGTAATGCTGACGAAGGTGAGCCTGGAACATATAAGGATAGAATTCTTATGGAAGGGAATCCTCATCTCCTTATAGAAGGTATGATGATCTGCGGTTTTACAATTAAGGCAACAGAGGGTTATATCTATGTGAGAGGTGAATTCAGAAGGTCAATTATGCGTCTTCAGAAGGCAATTGATCAGGCTCGCGCAAAAGGTATCCTTGGAAAGAATATATTCGGAAGCGGTTTCGACTTCGATGTATTCATTAAAGAGGGTGGCGGAGCTTATGTCTGCGGTGAGGAGACATCTCTCATCAACTCTATGGAAGGGAAGAGGGGTTATCCCAGATTCAAACCGCCGTTCCCCGGTGGTTCAGGATTCAATAATCTCCCTTCAAACGTAAACAACGTTGAGACATATATGTCTGTGCCTATGATCATAGATAAAGGTGCAGCATGGTACAAAGAGATGGGCCCGTCATATTGTACAGGAACCAAACTCTATTGTCTTTCAGGCAAACTAAATGAAACCGGACTTGTTGAGCTCCCCATGGGAACAACCATGCGTGAACTTATAGACAAGTACGGAAAAGGTATTAAAGGCGGAAAGAAATTCAAGTTTGCCCATGTGGGCGGTTCAGCAGGCGGAATACTTGGCGAAGACCTTATGGATCTTCCTCTGGATATCGACTCAACAACCAAAGCCGGTGTAACTCTAGGTTCCGGTGTTGTGATGATTGCTGACGAGGATACATGCCCTGTTGACTACATGCTTCAGATACTCGATTTCTTTGAGCATGAATCATGCGGCCAGTGTGTACCATGTAGGGTCGGTACAAGCCATCTTAATTATTACGCGAAGAAGTTCGCCTCAAGAACAGCAAAGATTGAAGATATTGATGCAATGGTTGCAAAAGCACAGTTAATGAAGAGTGCATCTCTCTGTGCGTTGGGACAGTCTCCTATACTCCCTATAACAACTATGCTGAAATATTTCAGAAAGGATTTTGAGAAGCATTGTGATCCGTCATACAAATGTCCTGAGTGCGACAGGTCGCTTAAAACTTTTTTTAGCGCGAAAGGTCACTAAGTCATTAAATATAATGGCTATGACTTATTTATAAAAACAGTTTATAAAAACAATTTATATGGAGGATTTGAGTAATGAGTAACGCAAATCTCGACTCAAAACGATGGATAATAGCAATCGCCGGTACATGTCTTCAGATATGTCTCGGAACTGCTTATGCCTGGTCTTTCTTTCAGAAGCCCCTGAGTACAGCATTCGGCTGGTCACAGAGTATGACAGCATGGGCATTCTGTCTCGCTATCTGCTTTCTCGGTATATCCGCAGCTGTAGGCGGAATCCTTATGCCTAAAGTGGGCCCCAGGAAAATGGCTATGATCGGAGGACTTCTTTTCGGTCTTGGTTACATTTTAGCATCATTTGCTCTTAAAGCGCAAAGCCCGGCTCTCCTTTTCCTTACCTATGGTGTAATAGGCGGCTGCGGTCTTGGTACAGGTTATGTAACCCCTGTTTCTACTGTTGCTAAATGGTTCCCTGACAAGAAGGGTTTTGCCACAGGTATGGTTGTTATGGGTTTCGGTCTTGGCGCTCTCTTTATGTCAAAGATTTTCGCACCTATGCTTATGAACGCATTTGCATTCAGCCCGGCCCTTGATCAGGCTGCACAGCAGGCTATACTTGTAAAAGTATTCCTTTATCTCGGGTTTATTTTCCTTGTGCTTACAATCCCTATCGGCTCATTAATTACTCCTCCGCCGGCAGGATATGTTCCAACAGGATATAATCCTCCTGCAGCAACAGCAGCATCTTCAGCTCTGGATAACCTCCCTGCAAAAGATGCAATCCTCACAGGAAGATTCGCGATTATCTGGGTCATATTTTTCTGCAACATTACAGCAGGTATAGGTATCATCGGATTCCAGTCTCCGCTCTTCCAGGATCTCTGGGCAAAAGCTAACAGTGTTGATATGACACAGGCTGCAAATGTAGCATTACTTGCCGGTTATGGCGGTACTCTTATTGCTGTTACATCTATCTTCAATGGTCTTGGACGTTTCTTCTGGGGCGGATTATCAGATAAGATTGGCCGTGTTCAGACATTCAGAATCATGCTCGGGACACAGGTTCTCTGCTTTATCGCTCTTGTTTATAATTCTAACCCATGGGTTTTCGCGTTAATATTCTGCTATGTTCTCCTCTGCTACGGCGGCGGTTTCGGAACTATGCCGGCTTTCATACTCGATGTATTCGGTGCTAAAACACACGCCATCGTTTATGGAACAGTTCTTACAGCATGGTCAGCAGCAGGTATAGTTGGTCCTCAGATGGTTGGTATGCTTAAGGATAATTTAGGGGCAGATGCAGCATTCTACACATTCTGGTGTGGAGCTGGTATACTTGCATTCGGTTTCCTTGTAACACTTCTTGGAAGCAACGAACCGTATGAAAAGAAATAGATAATATCAGGGTTTAGGAATAAACCGGTATTACTCTGAATTACACTGTCCCCGTCTGATATCAGGCGGGGATTTGTTTTTCAGCAAAGAGTTCAAGTTTGAACCCTGCCTTCATCTGTGTTTTTTTTAATCTTCGTGCAATGATTTTAATTATTCCTTGACAAACTCGTCCTGAGAGACTATAAATATGCGATTTAATTATTATATTAAACTTTTAATGAAATAATTAAATCAAATATTGAAGGGCGGTGATTCATCAATGGGTCTTATCGCACTATCATTTTTAATTTCCCTGTGCGGGATTATACTCATTCCTCTTTTTCCGGTTAAGCTGAAAAAGATAACCGCTGTCATAGTAGTGCTGTCCTCCGGCGCGATTCATGTTTTCAATGCGGTTAAAGTACTCTCCGGCGGAATAATCAATTTCACTTTAAATGCAGGTTTCCCGTTTGGAGATTTACCCGTACGGATAGACAATCTTTCTGCTTTTTTCATCATAGTGATCACATTCACGTTGTCAACCGGTGTTATATACGGCTATCATTATATGTCTCAGTATGATGATGAACCTGAGAAGCAGTCACTGCATTGGTGTTCTTTCCTGCTTCTTCAGTCCGGGATGATGGGTGTCTGCATGATGCAGAATATCCTGGCTTTCCTCATGTCATGGGAGGTCATGACTGTATCAGCATTCATTCTTGTTATATATGATTATGAAACACCGAATACTATACGTGCAGGATTGAACTATTTTGTGCAGTCTCATATAGGCGTACTTCTTATTATTACAGGTTTTATATGGACAGCATCAGCAGCAGGTTCGTTTGATCTGGCTGTGATTATATCAGCAGCAAAAAATAACACCATTCACCTCGGCACATGGCCATTCATGGTCCTTTTTATCGGATTTGCTTTCAAGGCGGGTTTAGTCCCTCTTCATACATGGCTCCCCTGGGCTCACCCGGCCGCGCCATCACACGTTTCCGGTATAATGTCAGGTGTTATTATCAAGATGGGTATTTATGGAATCTTCAGAATTCTCCCGGTTTACCAGGGTGATATGCTGCAGATTGGAAGGCTTATACTCCTCATATCTGCAGCAACTGCATTATACGGAGTTATGGTTGCCATAATTCAGCACAATCTCAAGAGGCTACTTGCATATCATAGCGTTGAGAATATCGGTATTATCGGGATGGGTATAGGCCTCGGTGCAATCGGGACTGGTATGGGGAATAATACGGTTGCTTTCGTCGGATATTGCGGTGCGCTCCTGCATACACTTAATCACTCGCTATTTAAATCTCTCCTTTTCTTTACAGCAGGGTCGGTCTACAGGAAAGCTCATACTCTGAATATTGAGGAACTTGGAGGGCTTGCAAAAAAGATGCCCTATACCGCTGCGCTTTTTCTAATCGCTGCACTTGCAATTACAGGGCTCCCTCCATTCAATGGTTTTATATCAGAATTTCTTATTTACAGTTCAATGTACACCGGGATGACTTCAGGTAATCTCTCCTTTTCAATGATCTTTCTCTGCTGTATATTCGCCCTTGTTATGGTGGGCGGCCTTGCTTTTCTCTGTTTCACTAAAGCATTCGGTATTGTTTTCCTCGGGAGTCCAAGGCACCATATACCTGAAGACTGCGGCGAGGTTGAGAGATGGTGCCTTGTGCCTCAGTTCGTTATACTTGCCATGATTCTTTTAATAGGATTTTTCCCGCTGCCTTTTATTAAGCTGGTAAGCAAGCCCGCGCTTACGCTTATACCGGGAATACAGAATCCGGCTGAAATACTTGCCCCGGTGAACAGCACAATGCTGTCAATATCAACCGGTGCAATTCTTATCGCAGTAATATGCGGTGCCGTATATGGTGTGAAGATTTTGGTTACCAGAAAAGCCATTGATAGAACATCACCTACATGGGGATGCGCCTACACCGGCGCCAGTCCTAAGCTTCAGTATACAGCTACATCTTTTATAAAGAGCTATACTGTAATTGCATCTCCTCTTCTGAGGATAAAAACTACTGCGTCAGCAATTGAAGGGCTTTTTCCCGAGAAGGGTGAGTTTCACATCAGGACGTATGATAAGCTGGAAGAGAAGCTCATAGACAGTAATCTCAACAGGGTCGGGAACTTTATGACGCTTTTCGCTTTTTTACAGAACGGGCTTATCCAGTACTATATACTTTACGGCGTGTTTTTTATAATCGCTGTAATGGGTTTTACTTTCAGAAAATCCATAATCAGTTTTATAATCTCCTTCCTGGCGCTGGGGTAATATGGAATCAATAATTTTAATTATAACAGCAAGTTTATTTTTTACAGGTATAGTTATACGAGTTAAAAGTATGGCTTCCGGAAGAAAAGGCCCGGGAATACTGCAGCCGCTCCGTGATATAGCAAGGAATATGAAGAAGGGCGGGGTCTACAGTGAAACATCAGGTATTATTTTTAAAATAGCCCCGTCAATCTACACCGGTACCCTTATTACGGCTTCCTTGTGCATACCTCTTGGTGACAGGCCTGGAATACTTTCATTTCAGTGGGATTTTGTATTCTTCGTTTACACACTTGCACTTGGTAAATTCCTTATGGTAATAGCTGCACTGGATACCGGCAGCAGCTTTGAGGGTATGGGAGCAAGCCGTGAAGCTTTCTTCTCGATGCTTATGGAACCTGCGATGTTCATGGTTATGGGTTCTTTTGCCATCTTAACCGGGAAGACTTCTTTTTCCGGTATATTTGCCGCACTTCATGGCACAGGAATATCAAATGCTGTCAGTTATACCATGGCCGCACTTTCTGCAATAATCATTATGCTTGTGGGGATGGTTGAAAACAGCAGGATGCCCGTGGATGATCCCAAAACTCATCTTGAGCTTACTATGATCCATGAAGTGATGATCCTTGACAACAGCGGATTTGACCTCGGGCTTATAATGTATTCATCATGCCTTAAATTCGCTGTGTTCGGAGCTGTTGCTGCGGGGCTCTTTATGAAACCGGGGGCAGGCTTTTTTGCTGATGCGGGAATATTTTTTCTTGTACAGCTCTGTTATGCAGTATTCACAGGTTTTATGGAATCATTTATGGCCCGGTTCAGGATGAGAAACAATCCCCAGTTTATATATACTATTACTGCTGCAACACTTCTGATCTTTATCGGCGCAGTGCATGCAAGTGGTATAGCGGGGGGTAAAATGCCGTGGTAAACCTGATTCTTTTATCTTTTCTCGCAACACTATTCTTTATAATCACGGCATGGCGGCTTGTAACTTATCTTCAGATACTTGCGCTTCAGGGGATTCTTCTTTTTGCGGCTGCATTCTTTTCTCTTTCATCAATGCATACCGCTAACCTTGCATTTATTCTTCTTGAAACAGTTGTGGTAAAAACTGTGGCTATCCCTTTTTTTGTAGGATATATATTAAAAAGAAATAATATAACAAGGGAGGCAGAACCTCTTGTCCCTGTTTTTATCTCTCTTGTTCTCATGGTAAGCGCTGTGATATTGATCTTCTTCCTCTCCTATGCGTCAGGGTTCAGTATCTTCGACAATCTTTTTTTTGTAGTGTCACTGGCCACTGTGTTTACTGGTTTATACATAATCATGACCAGGAGAAAGATTATTACACACATGATGGGGTACCTGGTAATTGAAAACGGAGTATTTATCCTCTCTCTCGCTGTCGGTAATGAGATGCCCATGATGGTTAACATGGGTATACTTCTCGACGTTTTTGCCAGCGTACTGACTTTAGGAATTTTCCTTAATAAAATCGGTGATGTTTTCAAGGATGGGGACGTCACGCAGCTCAGGAGCCTGAAGGATTGAAATTATGTACAGTATATTTTTTATAACATCATTTCTTATAGGCGGGGCGCTTCTCTTTAACAGGAATAATATTCTGAAAGTACTCCTCCTTGTATCTTTTATAATACTGCAGGGGAGCTTCGTATTTTTTGTTGTAAAAAATACCGGGAGCAGTTTCGGGTACCTCACTGCTGACCATCTTGCAGTTATCTTTATAGTTGTTCTTTTTATTATATCATCCCTTTCGATATATCACAGTGCTGCGTATCTGAAATGGCAGCAGAAGAATGAGAGAGAGCATAACTTCTATTATGCGGCAATGGTAATACTTGTTGCCGCCCTTAATTGCGCCTACTGTGCCAATCATATAGCAATAACATGGATGTTCGTTGAGATTACAACAATTGCGGCATCCTTCCTTATCTATTACCGCCGGACAGAGCTCACACTTGAAGCTACCTGGAAATATATATTTGTCTGCACAATAAGCATCACCTTTGTTTTTATTGGTATATTATTCCTCGGTATATCTATGAAGCATGCCGGACTCACGGAGATGACCTATACATCGCTCATGGCTAATGCTTATCTCCTGAATCCTTTCTGGACAAAGATGGCGTTCATTTTTATCTTCACAGGATTTACAGCAAAAGCAGCTCTTTTCCCTATGTATACAGCGGGGATTGATGCTAAAGATAAAGCCCCTTCACCTGCCGGCGCGATATTTGCCAGCGGTCTGATGAATGTGGGCTTCTGCGGTATCTTCCGGACTTATTGTATTGTTCAGCTTACCGATTCCGCTGCATGGTCGAAATCGGTCCTTCTTATCAGTGCTACAATATCAATTTTCCTTGCTTCAGTATATATAATGAAAGTTGCCAATTATAAAAGGATGCTTGCCTATTCAAGTATAGAGCACATGGGGCTTGTAATGCTGGGCCTCTCAATGGGTGGAGCCGGGGTGTTCGCCGCGATTTTTCATCTCCTGCTGCACTCTTTTATCAAACCCGCCCTGTTTTATCAGACTGGTATAGCATACAGGGTTTTCGGCAGCAAAATGATTGAAGAAACCGGGGGCTACTTCAGACAGAGCGTGGCAGGTTCTCTTGTCTTTATCCTGGGTTATTTCTGTGTGACGGCAGTTCCACCGTCAGGATTATTTATCAGTGAATTCATGATATTCCGGGAGATGTATCTTAAAGGCTATCTCTGGCTTATGGCAATAATAATGATGCTCCTTACTGTAATTATCTGGGCGCTTGGAAGAAATATATTCAGACTGGTTTTTACTGCTCCGCCAAATGTTAAATTTGAATCACTGGAGCGGCCAAGTCCCCTGGAATCGCTTTCCCAGATAGCCCTGATTCTGTTTGTTATGTTCATGGGGATTTTTCCTCCGGAACCAATACTAGATTATATCCGCGCAGCAGCGGCTATAGTGTCTTCACGGTAATGGAGGAGCCGCTATGACTGATAAAATAAAAGACATCGTGAGAATAAAAAACTGTGAAACAGTAAAGCTCGATAGAATACCGATCCTGCAATATGCTGATTTTATTGAACTTAACAGTTCTCTCGTAAAAGACGGCATGAGGCATTTATCACATTACTTCGCTGCACCGGCAGGTAAAAATCTGCGGATTATTTCTATTGTCGCGGATGATGCGGCAGGGGACATTATATGTTCTTCATCACTTGTGCCAAATGACAGGCCTCTCTCTTCAGCAACGGCACTTCACCAGTCGTTTCATCCGTTTGAAAGAGACATACATGAAAAATACGGTCTACATTATACAGACCATCCTTGGCTGAAACCGCTGCGATTTCCTGCCGGAATAAAACATCCGAAAGATATGACAGAATACCCTTTTTATTCTTATGAAGGAGAAGACCTTCATGAAGTAGGAGTAGGTCCGATCCATGCCGGTGTAATTGAACCTGGTCATTTCAGGTTTATCTGTAACGGTGAAAAGGTTCTTCATCTTGAGATACAGTTAGGCTATCAGCACCGCGGAGTTGAAGAACTGTTTATTAAAAAGAAAAGTCTTCTGGAGAGGGTAATACTTTCGGAATCAATTGCAGGGGATACAACTAACGGCAATGCAGCAGCTTTCTCGCAATTGTACGAATCTTTATGCGGATTCAGGCCGGGAGAGCATCTATCTTTTGTGAGGACTCTGGCTCTTGAACTGGAGAGAATGGCTATCCATACAGGTGACCTGTCTGCCCTTGCCGGTGATGTTGCGTATCAGCTGGGGAATGCTGTTTTCGGAAGGCTCAGAACTCCCATAATTAACTATACACAATCCTGGGGAGGTAACAGGCTGGGGCGCGGCCTTATCCGGCCTGGAAGGACAAACTTCCCGTACACATCTGAACTTGCTGAGTCTCTGGTGAAAATTTTTAATGAATATGAACCGCATTATACTGAAATGGCGGATACTCTATTTGCCCGTCCCAGTGTACAGGCAAGGTTTGAAAAAACAGGAATTCTCTCTAAAGAGGATATTCTGGCAATGGGTACAGTGGGTACTCCTGCGCGTTCAACAGGTGTTAAACGGGATATCCGTTCAACTCATCCTCATGGTTATTATTTATCTTTTAAACATGAACCTGTCCTTCTGCCGCAGGGTGATGTATATGCCCGGGCATATATACGAGACAGGGAGATCCGTCAGTCTATGTCATTGATTAGAAAGATGATAACCGCAATACCTGCTGTAGATAAAAATGTTGATCTCAGTGAAAAAAAATGCGCATCAGAATCTTTATCTGTTTCACTTGTTGAAGGGTGGAGAGGTGAAATCTGTCATGCCGCAATTACTGATAAAAACGGAAATATTGCTTTATATAAGATTAAAGATCCCTCTATGCATAACTGGTTTGCCCTTGCAATGGCTGTCCGTGGTGAAGAGATCTCCGATTTTCCTCTCTGCAATAAAAGCTTTAATCTTTCATATTGCGGACACGATTTGTGAGGTAGATGATGTTCAGATCGCTTTCAATAGTTTATCACAATGGCAGACAGTTTATTCCCGATATACGGGGCACAAAGCTTGCTCCTCCATTCAGAGGACTCCCCTTAATACGAAGAGTCAAAGCTGACGATAAAAAGATTGCGGCATTCTGCCCTGCGGGCGCAATCGGTACTGCACCGCTTTCTATAGACCTCGGTAAATGCGTTTTCTGTGGTGAGTGTGCATTCGCTTTCCCTGAAAAGATATCTTTTACATCAGATCACATAATCTCTACGAATATCCGTGAACGGCTCATCGTAAAAGAAGGTGATGAACTTCCCATTAGAACAGACCGTGATGCAGTAAGGAAAGAGATAAAAAGAATATGCGGCCGCTCGCTGAAACTTCGCGAAATCTCTGCAGCAGGTGATAACAGCGCGGAGTGGGAGATGACTGCATCAGGTAATGTTCAGTTCGACATGAGCCGCTTCGGAATTGAGTTTGTAGCATCACCGAAACACGCTGACGGAATTCTGATAACAGGGCCAATTTCAGAGAATATGGCACGGGCAGTAGAAATTTGCTATGAAGCTGCCGCAGACCCGCAGATTATAATACTCGCGGGCACTGACGCCATAAGCGGCGGGATTTTCAAGGAAAGCAGCGCGCTTCAGAGAGATTTCCTCGCAAATNNGTTATATTCCGGGGAATCCTCCTCATCCACTGACAATTATTAACGGCCTGCTTGATCTTATGAACTGGGATTGAATTGGAGTATTGCTGAATATGTATAATGTGTCAAATCCGGTTATCAGCTATGTATAACTATTCACTCAATAAGTTTTAAAAGTTTTTCCGGAGTAATCGGTTTGGTCATTGTGCCGTTGAAACCCATTCCGCTCGCTTCGGGGATGTCTGATGAGCCTTCTCCCGCCGCACTTACCAGATATATTTTTACACTCTTATCAGTTTCGCGTATTTTTTTACAAATTGTAACTCCTGAATCAAATTTTTCCATCATCAGATCGAGAAGTATTATATCAGGCTGAAAATCATCATATTTTTCGAGAGCCTCTTCACTCCCTCCGGCTGTGACTACATCAAAACCTTTGCTTTTTAATATCACAAACGAGGATGTTAATATATCATAATCATCATCAACAACAAGTACTCTGCGTTTATTCATATTACCTCATCGTTTTTGATCTGACTTAATCTGTTTAATAAACCGGTATCATATTACTGCTCTGATTCCGTTTCTAACCGCATATTGTTGAATTTCATACATAG
>DINC01000373.1:14333-14506 GCA_002425885.1 Spirochaetia bacterium UBA5550
TTTACTATTTTAAAATTTATTCTTTTAACATATTCGCTTCGGTTAAACACACCTGAATCACTCATAAGGGCCCTGTCGATTTTTCTTTTTGCTGATTCAGAAAAACCTAAATTATAAAAATCAAGAAATGAATCAGTGTTAGAATAAATTTCAAATTCAGACTTTGCATTACC
>DINC01000373.1:14564-15066 GCA_002425885.1 Spirochaetia bacterium UBA5550
CTTTTTTAATTCAAAAATTTTCTGCCCGGTTACAATCTCGATATTTACTGTAACATAGCGGACATTATTATGTTTATCAAGGATGGGGGTCATCAGCCCTTCTAAAATTTCATCACGGTTAACATCAATAAACCGTTTTTTGGTTTTTTCTGCGACACAATCTGTAAAGGTTTTTACTCTTCCATCAATAATAATTTCACCCCAATTTCCGGTCAGGATGAGTTCAGAATACGACATCCCTTCAACAATACTTTTCCGTTCAGGCAGCTTAACGTTAAGATCATCAATAACGAATTTCCTTAATGCTTCGTTTACAGCAAGTATTATACCTTTCGCATCCAGTATTAGGTATAAACTGTCAAGGGTATCAAGGAACTGTTGGTAGTTTAAAATAGTAATCAGATCTTTCAAAACAGGTAACCGTCTTACATTAAATTTTTAAAACTTATATCATAAGAATAACTCTATGGCCCGGAATCAGTTTTTCTAAGACAGAAATATG
>DINC01000373.1:15078-15258 GCA_002425885.1 Spirochaetia bacterium UBA5550
ATGCAAGTAAAATTATTTCTGTTATTTGAATATAACGGATTTGTTATAGTTTTATAACGACATTGTTATGCTCAGATAACAATTGATGTTTATTAAAATTAATTTAAAGGTTGATGAAATAAAATCATAATCTATTTTTCAAAATCATAAACAGACAATAAAAATTAATAGTTATTATGT
>DINC01000116.1:0-5282 GCA_002425885.1 Spirochaetia bacterium UBA5550
TTTGTTAAGCAAATATAATGTTAGTATAAAATCCTAAAATTTTGCTAATCACTAAAAGCTTATAAAGTTAAATTTCAAAATTATGTTGATAATATGCCTTTTGTTACTGCTATTGCTTTAATACATTTCGATGTTAATTTATAACCTGAAGGATACAAAATGGAAATTATAATAATCGCTATTCTGATCCTGCTGAATGGACTGTTTGCTCTTAGCGAGATCGCCCTTATTTCTGCGAGCAGAACAAAACTCGAAGGCAGAAGTAACGCGGGTCACAAAGGGGCATCCATAGCGCTGAAACTTCTGGAAAAACCTGAAAATTTTTTATCAGCAATACAGATAGGTATAACATTGATAGGTATTATTTCAGGTGCATACGGCGGTATGCAGTTATCTGACGATCTGACAGCCTTTTTATCGAAGTTTGAAGTACTACGTCCTGCTGCCGGCAAACTGTCTCTTATCTTTGTAGTGTCAATTATTACTTATTTTTCTATAGTTATGGGGGAGCTGGTTCCCAAGACATTTGCCATGACAAATCCGGAAAAAATTGCCGAGTTTATGGCTCCCGTGATTTTTATACTCTCTAAAATGACATATCCTGTTGTTGCTCTTCTCTCCCTGTCTACAAGAGTTATCCTGGGGGTATTCTTCGTCAAAGAACAGTCTAATCCGGCTCTTTCTGAAGAGGAGTTGAGAATCATGATCAAGATGGCAGGGAGAGAGGGTGTAATCAGCCCTAAGGAAGCTGAGCTTTACGAAAACCTTTTCAGATTTTTTGACAGAAAAGGGCACCAGATCATGACAAGAAACAGTGACATCACATGGCTCAATATTAATGACCGCATTGACAAAACTGACCTGGCGATTAAGAAAAGCGAGCATAGCAAGTTTCCCGTATGCAACGATTCGCTGGACAACATTCTGGGAATTGTTACAGTAAAGGATTACACTGACTACCGGAATAAGAAAAATTTTAATCTCCGCAGCATACTCAAACCTGTGACTTTTATACCGGAGACCATGAGTTCTCTTAGAATTCTGGAAAAATTCAAAAAGAAACAATGCCATTTCGGCGTTGTTATTGATGAATTTAATACAGTTCAGGGAATTGTTACTCTTCATGATCTGACTGAAAATATTTTCGGAGAACTACCTGACACGGATTCACATCACGAACCGCAAATCATCAAGAGAGATAAAAACAGCTTTATTGCTGATGGTGATACACAGCTGGATATTTTAAATGAGTTTATCGGCGGAATCGATACTACCGATGAGGAGGAATCATTTTCCACATTAGCGGGTTATGTTATGCACAGGCTGGGGAGAATTCCCCGGACAGGTGATTCATTCAACTCACATGGATTCAGATTCGAAGTCGTCGATCTTGACGGGCTCAAAATTGATAAAGTGATGATTATCAGACAGAAAAAAAAGATTTCTGTGAAGCTGAAAATTCCCGGAAAATAACAGCAGATCCCGCTGTTCCTCTTTGAACACTCTGTATAATAATAAAATATGATATTTGAAAAATTATCATTTTCTCTGCCGCAGCTCAGGAATAAAATCCCCTTACAATGCATGAGTCATAGATAGACAGGAAATTATTGAAAACATCGTTGAAAGATGTTATTATGACAACATAATATTCCTGATTTGCTGAACATACCTTCTGAAAATATAAGGGATAATGAGAGGTAAATGCATGACAGATATCAGAACAGTACTTATAAGCGGATGTTCATCGGGCATAGGGAGAGCACTTGTTATTGAATTCGCAGAAAAGGGCTACCAGATCATTGCCACAGCGCGTAAACCTGAAATGATAAAGTATCTTGAAGGAAATAATGTATCTGTTTATCAGCTTGATGTAACTGATCCGAAATCCATTAACAAATGTATCAATACTGTACTTAAAAAACATGGCGGTATTGATATACTTGTGAATAATGCCGGATACGGCCAGATGGGGCCTCTTTCAGACGTTCCCATTGAACGCATACGGCAGCAGTACGAAACAAATGTTATAGGCTCCATATCTCTTACACAGAAAATCATCCCTTCGATGATTAACAACGGGACCGGAATGATTGTAAATATCAGCAGCGTTTCAGGTACATTCACCACTCCATTTGCCGGAGTCTACTGTTCATCCAAAGCTGCGCTGAATTCCATATCGGACGCATTGAGAATTGAACTGGCCCCCTTCGGTATAAAAGTAATTACAGTGCGGCCGGGGGGTATAAAAACAAATTTCGGTGATATTGCCTTTAGCGGGCTTGAATTCCTCGACAGAAAAAAATCTGTCTATGCAGGAATTGCCGATTTTATTGAAAAGAGAGCAAGCTCCTCGCAGGATAATCCCATGTCTGTTGAAAAATTTGCAGAGATACTTGTTCAGAAACTGACGGGAGGCAATCCTGATCCTGTAATATCTCTTGGTGAAGGGGCGAGAAAACTTCCGATGCTTAAATTTATTCTCCCGGTTAAGGTTCTGGACAGAATACAGTCAAGAGTATTCGGACTCAACAGACTTTAAATCAATTCCCGCATATCAGCTGCATAACACATGCATCTATCCTGTTAATCTGATTGACAGAGGACATATTCTATGTCTTAATCAGCTTATAAAAAATATAAATGCTGCGTAATTCAATCGGGGGATTAATCATGAAGAACACCAAAAAAATAAAAAACACTGCCAGGCCTCGTGTTATACTGCGCAAATGTGATAATTATTCAGTTGATCACATAACGGCTATTATTCGTGAATCTATCGCAGATCTGGGACATGAAATCAGAGGGAAAGTATTCATTAAGCCCAATGTTGTATCAGCCAACAAAGCTTATATTCATAATTCATACACACATCCAACAGTTGTTGAATCAATGGTTGACATTCTTAGAGAGCATAAAATCAATGATATTATAATAGTAGAATCGGGAGGGTACGGAATACCTTCCCGTCTATTCCTGAAAGAGTCCGGCTATTACGACATGGCTAAACGCCTGAAAGTTCCTGTTCTTGATATGAATGAATATCCCTCAACAAAAATTCAGCTTAAAAAAGGGACCTGCCACAAAGACATGATGCTTTCTGATTTAATCAGAGAAGCTGATTATAAAATCTGGATGCCGAAACTGAAGTATCATATATTCGCCAGCATAACTAACGCACTGAAACTGAACATCGGTATTCTTCAGCACAGTGAGCGCATGCTGTATCATGATTACCGGATTCATGAAAAGATTGTTGATATGCTGGAAGCCGGATACCCGGATCTGGTAGTGAGTGACGCGATAGACATTACCTACGGTTTTGAATCGGCTCCATATCCTGTGCGGCTGGGGGTTCTCCTTATCTCAGATAATCCCCTTGCGGCAGATGCTGTTGCTGCGCATATAATGGGATATAAGCCTGAAGAAGTTCAGCACCTGAAGATTGCCAGCGAACGGGGATACGGAAGCCTGAAGCTTAGCGATATATCGATCGAAGGTGATGCTGACATCGAAAAGCTTCGAAAAAAAACGAAAGGGAACCCCAGGCTTTTTCAGCACCTTGATGAGCTGGATACTCCAATAAAATTCTATGCGGGATATGCGCCCGGAACAGATATAATCTGTGATGGCGGCTGTGAGGCAGCAGTAAAAGGGCTTCTCGGAACTATCGAGAAAAAACGTCCCGGATCTCTCAAGAAAGCAAAACCAGGCGCAATTGTTCATGGAATTTACAAGGGTGATATAAATATGCCGGGGCTACCTGTAATGCTGCTTGGAGATTGCACCAGGGTCGAGGGTAAAATTGTGGCAGGCAAGATCTACCGGGTTAAAGGCTGCCCTATCGGAGTCAAAAAACTGATGGCCAGACTTCCGGGAGTATTCAATCTTCCAAATCCGATGTTCGCCCCCCGTGATGCATACCTGTTTATAATTAATTCAGCACAGAAAGGACTCAGTACATTCATACATAAAATTCTTAAAATCAAATAAAAAAGCCGCCCTTTCGGGCAGCCCTTTTTATTCAAACAATCATGTAGAGAACAGGCATGCCTGTTCTCTACAGATGAATAATTACAGATTCTCTCCGCAGGCAAAGCTCGCATCGTTAATCTTCATTACTGAAAGGTCTTCTTTTTTGATTGCTTCAGCATAAGCTTTTGCAGCAGGGAGTATGTTCCTGATATAGTATTCAGCGCCGAATACTTTACCCTGGTAGAATGCAACTTCCTTGTCATCATTGGGAAGATCTTTTATCGCTTTCTTATCGTCAGCAATACCTTTAGCTTTGTATATAGCCTCAAGTTTATCCTCAGCAACACCAGCCATCCAGAGGTGGAGCCACGCGAGAGATATGTTTCCGCAGATCTGGAGGAAAGGCTGTGCGTTCGCGATAGGAATCATGAACTTCATTTCTTTGTTGCACTGTGCAAAATACATACCCATCGCAGCAAGGAGGTCGATGTACTCTTTTACATCTTTAGCCATGTCTGCAAGTCTCGGGTTGTTTTTATATGTTTCGTATGTCTTGTTCATTTCGCCAAGGTAGTTCATAAACACTGCGCCTTTCTTCGCGCCGAGTTTTCTCGCTACAAGGTCCATTGCCTGAATACCGTTTGTACCTTCATAGAGAGATGCAATTTTCATATCTCTCATGAACTGGTGCATCGGGTAGTCGTTGCAGAATCCGTAACCGCCGAAGCACTGGATACCGAGCTCAGTTACTCTGAATCCCATATCTGTTCCGTATGATTTACAGATAGGAATAAGGAATTCCATGATGCCTGTCCATTTATCAACCTCTTCACCTGTTGAAGCGTGAGATTTGTCGAGGCAGAGTGCACAGAGGTAAACAAGGGCTCTGAGGCCTTCAGCGTGTGTTTTCATCCACATGAGCATTCTTCTTACGTCCGGGTGCTGGATGATAGGTACATTCGGCGCATCAGGATTCATCATATCCTTTATGTTTTTCCCCTGGATCCTTTCTTTAGCATACGCAAGAGCGTGGAGGTAGGAAACAGAAGATGTACTTGAACCCTGGAGACCCATACCCAGACGCGCTTCGTTCATCATCTGGAACATGATAGCCATACCTTTTCTCTCTTCGCCGAGGAGCTCGCCGATACAATCGCCGTTGTCTCCAAAACTCATAGAACATGTAGCACTCCCTTTGAGGCCCATCTTGTGCTCAATACCTGTACAATGTACGTCATTGAACTCACCCATGCTTCCGTCTTCTTTAACCCTGTACTTGGGAACGATGAAGATAGAGATACCTTTTG